>JBDTOW010000382.1:0-5064 GCA_039933075.1 Verrucomicrobiota bacterium
GTGCTGGACGCTTTCGAGCCAGTCGCGCGCTTTGAGCAGCCATGGCTCATGCATTGAGAGACCCAGGGCACGCAATCCGCGCAAAACCTGCCAGGTCCCGTAAATATAATTCACGCCCCAGCGGCCATACCACGATCCATCTTCCTCCTGGTGTTCGCGAATGAATTGAAGCGCCTTCTGCACCTGCGGATCATTCAGGCGGAAGTTTTCGTAGCCCAGCAACTCGAGGATTCTGGCGGTGATGTCGGCGCACTCCGGATCGAGCATCGCGTTATGATCGGCAAAAGGAACCTTCTCCAGGATGCCTTTCGTGCAGTCCTTGTCGAAGGAGGCCCAACCACCGTCTTTGCACTGAAAGGTCAGCATCCAGTTGAGACCACGCTTGAAGCACTCGTCACGGTTCTCCGGATTGTCAGTCGGAATCTTCCGCAACGCCAGCAGAACCATGGCGGTATCATCCACGTCGGGGTTCCATCTGTTTTCGAATTCGAAGACCCAGCCGCTCGGTTCAACCTGGGCGGTATTTTTATACTGCCAGTCGCCGCGAAAGCGGATTTCCTTGGAAATCAACCAGTCGGCCGCTCGCTTGAGCGCGGGATGATCGCTCGGCAAACCGGACTCGTGGAGGCACACCGTCACAATCGCAGTGTCCCACACTGGCGAGAAACATGGTTCGATCCAGACAGTGTCTTCGGTCTCGTGCTCGAGTCTCTTCAGTTCGCGTTCGGCTCGTATAACCTGTGGATGATCGTCGGAATAACCGAGGGCTTTGAGAGCAATGAGGGCATTGAGCATCGCCGGGAAGATCGCCGCCAGGCCGTCCGAACCCTCGAAACGCTCCAGCATCCATTGTTCCGCCTTTTTCAGCGCGCGTTTGCGAAACGGATGAATCTGATGTTTCGCGAACCACTCGGCGAACTTGTGCAGCCGGTCGAGCCGCAGGAAAAAGTTTCGCCAGGTAAAGAACTGCCGATCGGGCGGCAGCGCGAGATCGCGCTCGTGATAGCCCGCCGGGTACAGTTCATCGAGAGTCAGGTTCGGATTGAGCGGACGAGTTGGTTTGAAATGGTTGATGATCGCCAGTGGGACCAGCATCGAACGGCTCCACGAACTCATCTCGTTGACGTTCACGTAAAACCATTTTCCGATTAGGATAACTTCGCTGGGAATCGTCGGAACATAATTCCACGGGAACATTCCCAGCAGCGCCAGATACAGTTTGGAAAATGTGTTCATGCGCGGCACGCCACCAAGGCTGAGCGCTACCTCACGGGCCCGGAGCATCCGCGGGTCCGTGACGGGAACTCCGGCCAGTTTCAAGGCAAGGTACGCTTTGATGGTGGCGTTCACTTCGGACGGGCCGCCATGATAAATATTCCATCCACCGTCCAGCAACTGAAGTGAGAAAATGTGATTAACCGCCTTGCGTTGCCATTCCTTGTCCACCTTGCCGTTCCAGTGGTGATAGGCAATCGTGTCCGAAACCAGCGTCGAATCGACAATTAATTCTCCGACCCAATAACCTTCCGATTTCTGTTCTTGCAGCAAATAATTCTGGGATCGCTGTATGGCAATTCCTAAATCGAGTAAACGATCTGGTAGCAGGCCCTGAAGTTTCGGCTGCGCGCCTAACCGGCGAGTCTTGATTAAACCAACATCCACGAACCAGAGTGTGAGAATTGACTGGCTATCTGTAAAGCTCTTTCCTTGGCTCGCCCCTATGCAGGCCGCAGATCATATTTTGGAAGTCCGCCAACCCAAAGGGATTGCGGCCCAAAGGCGGGAGCATCTATAAGCGTTCATAAAGCGTGTCTGAACCTCATAAATTGCTTATTGACAGATTGGGATGGTGCCCCCATGTTTTCAACGATTACCATCTGACTAAGATTGGAAATGGTTTTTTGCTTGGGTAGACTGGACGCTCGATGAGCTAGTCCGATGATGTATCGCCTTAAGCTTGTGATTAAGGGGGGCCTTGAGTGAATACGAACCGTCCGGAGTGTCGGTGTAAATCGACGCCCCGCAGGCTTTTTTTTGCACCATTGCCGGAACCTTCAAAATGGAGACTGTCTGAGTGAGTATTCAATGAACCAAATGATTCTTGTCTCGAGAAGGGCGGAGGGTAAGTAAGCGATTGCATATCTAAATTTTTTATCCGAAAACCCGCCAAGATTATCATCTGGAAGAAGCGCTACGGGCGGCACTAATGGTGCTGTTCATTGGTTTGTCTCAGATTTGACCTGACAGCGTAAGTAGTGCTCATTGTCTCCTCAGCAAATTAAACTTTGGAAATTTGTCTTATGTACATTCGTTATTGGATTCGTTGGAATAGTATCTCGAAGTGCACGGCTCTTCGTTTGGTATTCGCAGTTCTCGCTGGATTAACATTTCTTAGGGTGAGTCCGGCTGCCAACGGTCAGACCACGTTCGTCACGGGCGTTTTGACTTTGGACACCCTCCGAAGAGATTTCACCGGTTCGCTCGGGATGAAATTCACTGTTGGCTCAAGCCCAATAATCATCACCGACCTGGGCCGATATTGCATAAGCGGCAACGTCGGCACGCACGCGCTTAAATTGGTGAATGGGACGACTGGAGCAAACGTCCCGGGAGGCTCGGTTTCAATTTCGCTGGCTGGCGCAACCGCCGGCCAATTTAGGTATGCGGCACTAGCAAGTCCCATCACTTTGGCGGCTGGAACCTCGTATTACCTGGTCAGCCAGGAAATATCAGGTGGGGATCTATGGGCAACGGCCCTAAGGACCGCGGTAACAACTACTACGGTGGCAACTTGCGACGGCGGGATTCTAAGCAACGGCACTGGATGGACTTTTCGACTTTTGGCCAATCATCCGTTTGTCCCCTTGAGCTTCAAGTACACGTCCGGTGCGCCGCCAGTTAATCAGGTCCCGTTGGTTAATGCGGGTCCGGATCAGTCCATCACTTTGCCGAGCGGCGCCAGTCTCTCCGGCACCGCCACTGACGATGGTTTGCCTAATCCACCCGGTACGCTAACGCTTCAATGGAGCAAGGTGAGTGGTCCCGGCACGGCGACCTTTGGAAACGGGAATGCTGCCAGCACAACAGCCAGCTTTTCACAGTCAGGCGTGTATGTGCTCCGATTCATTGCGAACGACAGTCAGCTCAGCGCGACTGATGATGTCACCGTCACAGTGAACCCGATCCAGAATCAACTGCCGACCGTAAGTATCACCAACCCAGGCAGCGGCACAATTTTCACAGCACCGGCCACGATCAAAATAGACGCGAACCCCAGCGATGTTGATGGCACTATCAGCCAGGTTGACTTCTATCAAGGCTCTACTCTGTTGGGATCCGTGACTGCCTTTCCCTATAGTTTCACTTGGTCTAACGTTCCTGCGGGTACCTACTCCCTGACGGTCAAAGCCACGGATAACACGGGCGGAGTTGCAACTTCCAGCCCGGTGAGCGTTACTGTCACCCCCCAGTCCGGCTCAGGCCTGGTTGGTTATTGGAGGCTAGACGATGCGCCGGGTACAGCCGCGAGCGATTCTTCTGGCTTCAACAATCAAGGTTCGTTAGTCAATGGTCCGCTCTGGACCACCGGTCAAATCGGCGGCGCGCTCAGCTTCGATGGTGTGGATGACTATATCAGTGTCAACAACAGTAGTTCGCTGAACCCGGTCACGCAGATTACCTTGAGCGCGTGGATTAGGCCAACCAGCACCGCCGCCAGCAGCGAGATCATTTCGAAGGAAAACAATGTCAACAACCAATATTACCTCCGTCTGCAGGGTGGAAATAAGATCCGTTTTACCGTTGCTGGAACCGTGCTCAACGGAACAACCACGCTCAGCGCGAACACTTGGTATTTGGTGACGGGGACGTACGATGGCTCGTTGATGAAAGTCTATGTCAACGGCTTTCTCGACGCGACGGCGACGGCGGCCCTTTCCATGGTTGACAATGGGCTGAATGTTCGGCTGGGCGCTCGGCAATATACCACGCCTCTAACTTTCAATGGTCTTATTGACGACGTGCGCATTTACAACCGCGCGCTGACTCCGGCTGAAGTCCAAGCGTTGTCAAACTTGACGCCGCCAGTCAACCAGTTCCCAGTGGTCAACGCGGGCCCCGATCAGACGATCACTTTGCCGAGCAGCGCCAGTCTTTCCGGGAGTGCTACTGACGATGGTTTGCCCAATCCACCTAATACACTCACCTTTCACTGGAGCCAAGTGAGCGGCCCCGGCACGTCGACCTTCGTCAATGCGAATGCGGCGAGCACAGCAGTCAGTTTCTCACAGGCCGGCACGTATGTGCTGCGACTCAGCGCCAGCGACAGTTTGCTTAGTACAACAGACGATATCACCGTTACGGTCAACCAACCCCCGGTGGTCAATGCCGGTCCCGACCAGACGCTTACTTTGCCGAACAGCGCTACTCTCTCTGGCAGCGCTACCGACGATGGTTTGCCCAATCCACCTAATACACTCACCTTTCACTGGAGCCAGGTGAGCGGTCCCGGCACAGCGAGCTTCGCCAATGCGAATGCGGCCGGCACAACAGTCAGTTTCTCGCAGGCGGGCACGTACGTGTTGCGACTCAGCGCGAGCGACAGTCTGGCGAACAACACCGATGATATCACCGTCACGGGCAATCCACCGGCGCCGGTCAATCAGGCTCCGGTAGTCGATGCGGGTCCGGACCAGACGATTACGCTGCCGGCGGGGGCGACCTTGAGCGGCGTCGTCAGCGATGATGGCTTGCCCAATCCCCCCGGCACGTCGACAGCGCAATGGAGTCAAATCGGTGGGCTTGGCACAGCGAGTTTTGCCAACGCCAATGCAGCCAGCACGACGGTAACATTCTCGCAACCGGATACTTACGTGCTTCGGCTTAAAGGCAACGATGGCGAGTTTGTCAACAGTGATGACATTACGATCATAGTGAATCCGGCGCCCAATGTTCCGCCCCAGGTGGCGATTAGCAGTCCTCCGGACAATTCTATTTACACCTCGCCGGCGAATATCACCATCACCGCCACGGCGAGCGACAGCGACGGTTCGATTACCCTGGTTC
>JBDTOW010000383.1:0-5055 GCA_039933075.1 Verrucomicrobiota bacterium
CTCTCAGAACAAATCTCCGCAAGAAGCGGCTAAAGCCAAAATGAGAACTGCTGAACCGATGGTGTCAATCTTGGGACATTCACCGTGGGAGCCACGCCCTCCGCCATCGCCTTCGATGGTGCCAACATCTGGACGCTCAATAACGGTGATGAGACCATCACGAAGCTGCGGGCTAGTGATGGGGCGAATCTCGGAACATTCAATGGCGGTCCTACCGGATCAGTTCAGAACGGGATAGTCTTTGACGGCGCGAACGTATGGGTCTGCGGCGGTAATTTGAGGGTCATCAAGTTGAGAGCCAGCGACGGCGTTCAACTCGGATTTGTTCAGTTGACCGCCGCCGTAACCAGCATCGCTTTCGATGGAGCGAATATTTGGCTAAGCGGCTTTGGAACTGTTATCAAAATTCGCGCCAGCGATGGAGCGCATCTTGAATCTAAGGGGGCCGGAGGCGGCTCTTCATCAATCGTTTTCGATGGCGTAAACATCTGGGTCGATAACCCGCAAGCTGGAACCCTGAGCAAGCTCTAACGCACGCATTCTCCCGCACTCGACAAAAAATCTTTCACTTCGTTGTAAGGCTTTGCTTTCTCCGCGGGTTTAACCCTCCGTAACGAACTACGACAAAAACAAAAGCCCGTTTGAAACCATGAACAAAACCAGTCAACTTCTCACCCTTGGCGCCGCCCTGTTGGGCGCGCCGCTTATTCCCACCTTTGCCCAATCCACCTGGCAAACCGTGGACGACTTCCAATACACGGCCGGACTCTCCGCCGTCAGTGGCGACATGGGCACCGATATCCACGGCAATCTCTACGCTGTGGGACGCGGCACGCCCGCCGTTGAAGGCAACTCGGTGGGCCTGGTGCAAATGAGTGCTGATCAAGGCGCGACTTGGGACATCCTCGACACCTTTTCGGTAGAAGGCTTTCCGATTGGACATTACCGGGCTTTTGCATCCGATGCGAGCGGCCGGTTATACGCCGCCGGCAATGCGTGGAACGCGACAGACACCGCCTGGGTTGTTCGCGAGAGCGTTGATGGCGGTGCCAACTGGACAAGCACCGACGACCTCAGCAATGCCGGCTGTGCCGACATCAAGATTCACCCGACCACGGGCGATGTGTATGCGGGCGGATCCAGCGCGAATCTTGGCCGAGTCATCCGCAGGCGGCTAGCGGGTGCGTCGCAGTTCACGACCGTGCTCGCCACCGGCCCCGGCAACATCGGGTCCGCCTGGTCCTTTAGCTTTCACCCCAACGGCAAAATCTTCGTCGTCGGTGACGGTGTAATTCCCTCGACCCCAACCTGGGTTGTGCACAGCAGTGCCACCGGCGACCTGGGCAGTTGGACCCAGGTGGACACCTTCTACAGCAGCTCGGAGTGGTCGCAAACCTCCGCGCGGGCCAGTGTGATCACCGATTCAGGAACGATTTACGTCGCCGGCTCGGCCTACAGTTCCAGGACGCGCAAGCGCCACTGGATCGTGCGCAACAGTGCCGATAGCGGTGCCACCTGGACCATCTCCGACAACTTCAGCTACGGGGGCGCTTCGGTGGAGCTTTCCGGCATGACGCTGGATGAGGCTGGCAACATCTTCGTCTGCGGCCAGGCGGCAAACAGTTCAGGAAAACTTCAATGGCTCGTCCGCAAAGGCACCCCGACCACGACGCTGGTAAAGCAAGGCAAGAAATGGATCCAGGTCACCACCGTTGTGTGGATCACCAGCGATGTTTTCCAACTCGCCTCGGGCAAGGAGGCGCGGGCGAATGGCATTACCGGTGATGTTCTCGGGAACATCTTCGTCAGTGGACGCGCCGCCGATACCAGCGGGGTGGACCACTGGATCGTGCGCAAGCTGCTGCCATGACACCCATCTCCCGCTTGGCCAGGAGAAGCCCGACCCAATAATTGCAACTTAACCCAATGCGTCATTGCATTCCGTTCCATGAAAGTGGATCGTCGAGAGTTCGGTTCCTTGGGCTTCTTCAACGCGTAAACGACCTGCGGGCAACGATGGATATCCCCTGACAAACCAACGGCATTATGAGAAAGCAGGTGTCGAATTTCTTCGGGCAGACTGCCAGTTCAGCGGCGGTGCTGCTCGGCTTGGTCTTCGCCAAGCCGGTGACTGCCACGGATCTGAACCCGAAGTTGGTCGGCAGATTAAAGGCGTGCGATTCTGCGATGGGCGTTGCGGTTTTGGGCGCGGTTGCTTATGTCACCACTGGCAGAGATGGCCTGCACATCCTGGACATCAGCTACCCCGCTAACCCCACAAGACTACGGCGCTATGATACCCCCGGGCAGCTCGCGCCTGCGTCCATATGGGCGCCCGCATCCGAAACGCCCGTCCTCAGCGCCGGTCAGAACGTCGTGACAGTCAACGTCGAAATCGCGGCGAAATTCTATCGGCTGAAGATGCCGTAGGCCAACAACAACAATTTGTTTACGCTGTTCAAACGCTCTGTATTTTTGGTCCGAAGCCGTCGGAGGCTGGAAGCAGGCGGGCTGTCCTGTGCGAACATGGCAAGAAGCGGCTTTACCTTGATCGAGCTGCTGGTCGTGATCGCGATCATCGCAATCCTGGCTAGTCTGCTGCTCCCGGCGCTGGCGCGCGCCAAGGCCGCCGCTCGGTCGACCGAATGCCGCAACAACCTCCACACGCTCGGCCTGGCGATGCGGATGTATGTGGATGAGTCCAACCACTACCCACCGTCCTTAGGACTCGGGATCTTGGGCTTCGATCCCGCTTACGGCTGGCTGATGCTCGACGATTGGAAGCTTAAGCTGATTCCTTATGTGGGCGTGCTGGGAGACCGGTTCGCCGAACGGGACGCCACCATGCGGACCTTGCGCTGCCCGCAACTGGTGTCGAACGCGGACGGTAAACGCGGCCAGGGCCAGTACGGGTATAACGCCTCCGGCACGGCGAAGTTTCAGAGCGCCGCCAATCTAGGCATGGGCGGCCACCTGGAAAGCAAGTTCCAGCCCACCGCGGAATCCCGCGTTCTCGCGCCCGCCGACCTGATCGCGGCGGGGGACATCGCACCGGGATTCACATTTGGGGAAATGTTTTGGACTTCGGGCTATTTCGACATCTGCTCTGCGGATCCCTGGATGTGGCCCGGCGCAAGCCACGGTGGCCGGGGCAACATGCTGTTCGCGGACGGCCATGTGGAATCCGCCCGGCAGACCAACTGGGTTTCCTCGGCCGAGTCGGCCCGGCGCCGCTGGAACAATGATCACGAACCGCATACGGAAACGTGGAAACGACCGTGAGAACCCCAGAGTAACGCCCTCGCTCATTCTGCGGCAGCCGTCACCAAACCACCATCCGACCCTTTATGAAAATACCTCCTTTGTTCCGCATCCTTGCGGGCGCGCTGCTGGTCACGCCGGCCTTCGCCAGTCCCGTCCAGCAGGCATATATCAAAGCCTCCAATACGGATTCATCTGACGAGTTCGGTATTTCGGTGGCGATCTCTGGCGACACGATGGTGATCGGAGCGATTTTTGAGGATAGCAGCGCCACCGGGGTGGACGGCGACCAGAGCGACAACAGCGCCTCGGCCTCCGGCGCAGCCTACGTCTTCGTGCGAAGCGGGACAACCTGGATCCAACAGGCCTATCTCAAAGCCTCCAACTCCGCGGCGAGTGATCAATTCGGTTGTAAGGTGGCGGTGTCGGGCGACACGGTGGTGGTCGGAGCCTATGGGGAGGCCAGCAACGCCACCGGAATGGACGGTGATCAGAACGATGACAGCGCGGTTAGCTCCGGCGCGGCCTACGTCTTCGTGCGCGACGGAACAACCTGGATTCAGCAGGCCTATCTCAAAGCCTCCAACACCGGAGGTCCATCACCGGGGGAACCCTCTGGTGACTTCTTCGGGTTGTCGGTGGCGGTCTCGGGCGACACAGTGGTGGTTGGAGCCTTTGGTGAGGACAGCAACGCCACCGGAGTGAACGGTGACCAGAGCGATAATAGCGCGGGTGGCTCCGGTGCGGCCTACGTCTTTGTACGCAGCGGGACAACCTGGAGCCAGCAGGCTTATCTCAAAGCCTCCAACACTGCTACGAACGCCGGCGGCTTCGGTTGGTCGGTGGCAGTTTCTGGCGACACAGTGGTGGTCGGGGCGGCTTTTGAGGACAGCAGCACCACCGGGGTAAACGGCGACCAGAGCAGCCACAGCGCTGAAGGCTCCGGTGCAGCCTACGTCTTCGTGCGAAGCGGGACAACCTGGAGCCAGCAGGCCTATCTTAAGGCCTCCAACACCGACGCGGGGGACCTGTTCGGCACCTCAGTGAGTGTCTCGGGTGACACAATCGTGGTCGGGGGAGGCAGGGAGGGCGTGGGCGCCGAAGACAGCAACGCCAACGGGGTGAACGGCAACCAGAGCAGCAACAGCGCCACGAATTCCGGTGCAGCCTACGTCTTCGTGCGCAGCGGGACGAATTGGAGCCAGCAAGCTTACCTCAAAGCCTCGAATACCGGCGCGGATGACTTCTTCGGCCTGTCGGTGGCGGTGTCGGGCGACACGGTGGTGGTTGGGGCGTATGGTGAGGACAGCAGCGCTAGAGGGGTGAACGCCAACCAGAACAACAACAGCGCGGGAGAGTCCGGCGCGGCCTACGTCTTCGTGCGTAGCGGGACCACCTGGCGCCAGCAAGCCTATCTCAAAGCCTCCAACACGGGCGGAGCATTCCCGGGAAACGTCGGTGACTTCTTCGGCCATTCGGTGTCGGTGTCGGGCGATACTGTCGTAGCCGGTGCAGTTCTCGAATTCAGCAATGCCACCGGGGTGAACGGCAATCAGAGCGACAACAGCGCTGCGTACTCCGGCGCAGCCTACGTCTTCACCGGCCTGGGCGTTGGCCCATCGCTTGCCCTCGCGCCGGACGACAACGCTGGCTACTTTCTCCGCTTTACCGGCGCGCCCGATGTCACCTACCGCTTGCAGCGCGCGTCCAGCGTGAACGGCCCGTGGGCCACCGTCGTGACGAACACCGCACCCGCCTCCGGGCTCATCGAATATCACGAAACCTCCCCGGCGC
>JBDTOW010000384.1:0-5053 GCA_039933075.1 Verrucomicrobiota bacterium
GCCTTTGCCGTCGCAAAACGGCATTTAAGAGTAAAACCGGGTTCCTCGGTCAGAAGATAACCGTAGGAACCCGGGGAATTTTCGGATTCAGTACAATAGTGGGATTATTGTGGAACAAATCAGCCATGGTTTGTACGATAGCCATGACCGAAAACGATTGGGCATTCAATTCAAAGAACAAACCAACTATCTTGCCCAAAAAACTTGAAAATCTTGTGCGCAAAATCGCTTGAAGTACCAGGTTTGTCAAGCCCTCGGGAAACATTTTTTATTTTGTTTTCAGTTTTAAGTAACTCTTCTGGAATCCATAACTGGTGTTAATAGAGAAATCAACCACTAGATACGGCGCATTTTCAATAACAACGGTTAGCCGGAACGATTTATTGAACAAAGGCGAACAGAGAAACCTGAGCCTGTGTTTTGCTCGTCTGGGTCGCGTTGTCCTTCGAGAAAACGCCGCTCGAAAATCGCGGTTTTTCTTGCTTGCGAAACAGAGCGCAAGCTAACCTAATCAAACTTGTGACATCTACCTCCGCCATCAAATGTGGCCGGACCATCCGCTTTTTCGAGCTAATGATGGCGACCTTGGTTGCGCTCCAAACCGGGTGTCGCAAGGATGAGGTCAAGGTCTACCAAGTCCCTAAAGAGAATCCCCGAAAGGCGGCGGCATTCGCCCCACCGCAGGAATCGCAGACAACTCCAATTCGATGGACCCCTCCCGCCGGGTGGACTGAGCGTCCGGCCAGCGCCATGCGCGTAGGCAGCTTTTCCGTCTCGAGAGATAACCGGACGGCTGAAGTTTCGGTAATACCGCTCGGTGGACAAGCGGGTGGCGAACTCGAGAATGTCAACCGTTGGCGAGAACAGGCTGGCCTTGGGCCGATCAGCCGTTCTGCATTGGCAAGCGAGGAGAAAACGGTGGATATCGGCGGCTCAGAAGGCCGCTTGTTCGAGATAGCCGGCGCAGGTCCTGATGCGGGTCGAACCAACCACACTCGTATCATCGCCGCTACGCTGTTACGTGAGGGGACAACCTGGTTTTTTAAGATGATGGGAGAAGACTCGCTTGTCCGTGAGGAAAAGGATGCGTTCGCTCGCTTCTTGAAGTCTGTCAGATTTGACGAGACTGGCGGACGCGTTGCCGTCGCTCCGGTGAATCGGCCAGCGAGCACCAACGCCAAACAAGTTCCAGCCGCCGCTGCCGGCGAACCATCGTGGGATATCCCAGCCAACTGGCAGGAACAACCAGCGCAGCAGATGGTGCTGCACAGCTTCGTGATTGCCAATGGCCAAGGTGGAAAAGCAAGTGTGACGATTACAACGTTTCCGGGAGACGTAGGAGGGACGCTGGCAAACGTGAATCGCTGGCGCAATCAGCTCAATCTGGAGCCGGTCGAGCAGAGCGAATTGTCAAAGCTGACCACTTCACTTGACGTCCTCGGTGGAAAAGCCATGTTAGTCGATATGACCGGAACCGACAAAAAGACCAACCAGAAGGCGCGTCTGATGGCGGCAATGGTCGGCAGAGAGGGCGGCACTTGGTTTTACAAATTAATGGGGGACGAGCAAGTCGTCGCTCGCGAGAAAGAAGCGTTTATAAAATTTGTTCAGAGCATTCGCTATCCAAATGGTTAATCGAATCGTCAGTTTTTTCACCTCGCTGCGCCTCACGGTCGTGTGCCTTAGCCTGGCTTTGCTGCTCGTCTTCATCGGCACGCTGGCGCAAGTCGATCAAGGCCTTTACGTCGCGCAAAACCGGTATTTTCGCAGCCTGCTGATCTACTGGTCTCCGAAAGGAGCGGATTGGAGGATTCCCATTTTGCCAGGCGGTTATTTGCTCGGCGGCATTCTGCTGATTAATCTCGTTGCCGCGCACATCAAGCGCTTCACCTTCACGAAGAAGAAGATTGGAATTTTTCTGATTCACGCGGGGCTGATCCTGCTTTTGCTCGGTCAGTTCGCCACGGACCTCTTCCAAGTCGAAACCCACATGCGGCTCAGTGAAGGAGAGTCCAAGAATTATTCCGAAAGCGATCGTCTCAACGAGTTGGTTCTCATCGACTCCGCCAGCGCCGACCATGATCAAGTGGTTGCCTTTCCGGAGACGGCCTTGCGCGAAGGAAAGCAGATTCGACATCCGCAAATCCCCTTCACCCTTCAAGTGAAGCGTTACTATCCAAACTCACGCCTCAGCCGCCGCGCGCCCATGGTAGACACTGATCTTCCGCCAGCCACACAAGGAGCCGGACAGCAGCTCAAGGTCCAGCCCGCGGCAGTGACGGCCAAAATGGACGAACGAAATGTGCCCAGTGCAGTCGTGGAAATCCTGACGCCGCAAGGTTCGCTCGGGACCTGGTTAGTCTCCGGTTTTCTCGATGAGCTGCAATCGTTGAAGTATGATAACAAGACCTATCAAGTCGGATTGCGCCTGGCTCGTTATTACAAACCGTTTTACATCGAGCTCATCAAATTCAGCCATGACAAATACCTGGGCACGGACATCCCCAAGAATTTTTCCAGCCGGATTCAACTCCGACGCCCGGAGACAGGGGAGAATCGCGAAGTCCTGATTTACATGAACAATCCGTTGCGGTACTGGGGGGAGACCTATTACCAGGCCAGCTTTGACCCGAATGATCCACGTGTCACGGTCCTGCAAGTTGTGCGCAATCCAAGCTGGCTGACGCCCTACTTATCTTGTGCACTGGTCGCGCTCGGTCTGATCGTCCAATTTCTCTCGCACTTGGTCTCATTTGCCCGGAAGTCGCCAGGGAAAGCGATCCCCGGCAAAGGACCGGCTAAGGGACCGATTAGAAAATCGGCGAAAGGCCGGGGCGTGGAGGAGGCGGCCGTTCCCGTCGGTCCCGGCGAGGTTGCGAGCTTTCCTGCCGGTTCAAAGCGGAGAACCTTATGAAAAAATATTTACCTTGGATTTTCCTCGCAATCTTCGCAGCGGAGGCGTTGGTCGCGTTACGACCCAGGACGGAGACCGGCCTTCACATACGCGAGTTCGGCAAGCTGCCCGTTCTATTGAATGGTCGTGTCCAGCCGTTGGATTCGGTCGCCCGCAACTCGCTGCTCCAGGTTCGCAGCACACAGACCGTGCCCCTCGAGGAAAAGAAAGCGTGGGAGTTTTGGAAACATCCGAAAAAACTGACGGCTACGGCGTGGTTGATGGAAGTGATGATGCGCCCGGATCTGGCGGATGAACGGCGGATATTCCTCATTCACCATCCCGATCTGTTGAGCGAGCTCAAACTTGAAAGCAAGGGAGTCGAGAACTCGGGATTGCACTATTTTTCATTTAACGAGCTCGAGCCGGCTCTCGACGAGATCCAGAAGCAAGGCCAGCGCGTCAGTGAGATCGAATCGGAACTCCGCAAACCCTTCGAAAAGCAGGTCATCAAGCTTCACAGCGGCCTCATTCTTTATCGGCGCTTGAAAAACAGCTTGCGTCCGGAGACTTCGGAAGATTTTACCAAGGAGTTGGAGGCATTCCGCCAAGCGGTGCCATCCGGTGTCGCCGCGGTCAAAGCCCAGGCAGCGGGCAAGGATTACGACAAGGAGGCCTTTGATCGCATCGTGGATTACCTGGGTCCTTACGACATGATGGCACGCTTCGCTTATCCGCTGATAGTTCCACCTTCGCATGCCAGCGACTCGCATGATCATTGGTCGAACGCGGGGGTGAGTTTGATGGACACGGCCCGCACGGGTGAACTTCATCCAGCGATGAAATATTACGCCGCGATGGCCAATGCCTATCGTGTGGGCAATCCGTCCGATTTCAACAGTGCAGTCGAGGAATATCGCTCGTGGTTGAGCCAGCGGTTCGTTGCGGAATTAAACAAAGGCAAACGGGAGTTTTACTATAGCAGCTTCCAGCCATTCTATCGCGCCATGTTGATTTACCTCGTCGCCTTCCTGCTGGGTTGCGCTTCGTGGTTCAATTGGTCTGAAGCACTGCGCCGGTCCGCGTTCTATTTGGTGGTGCTGGCAGGGGTCATTCACACCGCCGGCCTGGTGTCCCGGATGCTGCTCGAGGGCCGTCCCCCGGTGACCAATCTATATTCGTCGGCGCTTTTCATCGGTTGGGGTGCGGTAATATTAGGCTTGATTCTCGAACGCTTCTATCACGACGGCATCGGCACGGTGGTTGCCTCCTTCATTGGCTTTATCACTCAGATTATCGCCCATAATCTCGCCCTGGGCGGTGACACGATGGAAATGCTGCGCGCGGTGCTGGATACGAATTTCTGGCTCGCTACTCATGTCGTTGTCATCACGCTAGGCTACGCGTCCACCTTCTTCGCAGGGTTCCTGGCTATCCTCTATATCATCCGTGGAATTTTTACGCGGACCTTGCAACCACCCACGGCCAAGGCACTGACTCGGATGGTCTACGGAATCGTCTGCTTTGCGACGCTGTTTAGTTTTGTGGGCACAATCCTTGGAGGTATTTGGGCTGATCAATCCTGGGGGCGCTTCTGGGGTTGGGATCCGAAGGAAAACGGCGCGTTGATCATCGTTTTATGGAACGTCATTATTCTGCACGCTCGCTGGGGCGGATTGGTTAGAGAACGCGGGCTGATGAACATGGCTGTGTTTGGGAACATCGTCACGAGTTTCTCGTGGTTCGGAGTGAATATGCTGGGCATCGGACTGCACTCTTACGGTTTCATGGACGCGGCGTTCTATTGGCTGATGCTGTTTGTCGCCAGCCAGCTTCTCATTATTTTTCTGGGACTGTTACCTTCACGTTTCTGGGCCAGCTTCAAGGGAACCAGCAACGCGTTGACGCCGGGTGCTTCTTCTCTCAAGCCTGGAATCGTTCGAAAACCGGATTCCGCATCCGTGGGAGCTTGAAGCCGCAGTAGCCTCGGTGCCAGCGATTGTTCACTCTGGTAAATATATGGTGAGGACCTTCGACAAAACTCAGCGGCCTTTAATCCTTTGACGCTGCCAGCTTGTTCCCGTAGCCTGCACGGCGCTCTTTCGTTAAGGTTATCATGATAGGTTTTATCCTTAAAAAAATCATCGGTTCAAAAAACGA
>JBDTOW010000385.1:0-5039 GCA_039933075.1 Verrucomicrobiota bacterium
AACATGATTTGGTAACGATAAAATGTTTCCGCGCGCAGCAATGGCGCCGGAGCGGGGCCGGCTATGATCAAATCGTTTATGCCCGCCAGCTCCTTTTCGAGTTCACGACGCAGATGATCGGCGGAAAACTTGACCTTGTCTTCGTTGCGGCCCTTCAGTGTCAGGAGGGCGATACGGCCAATCGGCGGATATTTGAGTTGTTCGCGAAACTCGATTTCCTGTTCGTAGAAGCCCGCGAAGTCGTGCCGGCGCGCGTATTGGATCGCCGGATGGAACGGCGTGAAGGCTTGTACAATAACTTCGCCCTCGACATCCCCGCGTCCCGCGCGCCCGGAGACTTGCGTCAGCAACTGAAACGTCCGTTCGCCCGCGCGAAAATCCGGCATGTGCAGACTCAGATCGGCGTAGATAATCCCCACCAACGTGACATTGGGAAAGTGAAGGCCTTTGGCGATCATTTGCGTCCCGACGAGGATATCGATCTTGCCAATCCGAAAATCGCTGAGGATACGCCGGTAGTCATCCTTCCGTTTCAAAGCATCGGAGTCCATGCGCGTCACCCGGGCGTGGGGAAACAGTTTCGCCAGGGTGTGCTCAACCCGTTCGGTCCCCACGCCGGAGTAGCGAATCGCCGGGTTGCGGCACTTCGGTTCCGGGCAGACCGTCGGAGCGGCCGTTTCGCTGCCGCAAATGTGGCAGCAGAGCTTCTGGTTGTGCCGATGATAAGTGAGCGACACGCTGCAATTGGCACAACCGGCGACATAACCGCATTGTGGACACTGCAATGAAGTCGAGTAACCGCGCCGATTCAGGAACAGCATCACTTGCTCCTTCTTCTCGAGCCGGCTCGTGATGGCTTCCTTTAATTTGGGCGAGAAGATGGGCGTGCCTTTTTCCTTGCGCGCTTCCTGCCGCATGTCGATGACACGGACGATGGGCATCTTTTTATCGTCGGCGCGGGTGGGCATCTCGAGCAACGTATATTTGTGCTTCTGCACATTGTAAAAACTCTCCATGGATGGCGTGGCTGAGCCGAGCACCACAACGGTTTTTTCCATCTGCCCGCGCATGACGGCGACGTCGCGCGCATGATAGCGGGGCGCTTCCTCCTGTTTGTAGGAATGCTCGTGCTCTTCGTCCACAACGATCAAGCCCAACGGATCGACTGGCGCAAAAATTGCCGAGCGCGCGCCGATGACGATGCGGGCGCGGCCCTGGCGAATCTTGTGCCATTCATCGTGGCGTTCGCCGGCGGAAAGATGGCTGTGCAAAACGGCCACAAGCGTCTGCAACGGCCCCGAGCTGAACCGGGCTTTGAAGCGCTCGACCGTTTGCGGCGTCAGTGAAATCTCCGGCACGAGGACGATTGCGCCTTTGCCCTGTTCGAGAGCGTAGGCAATTGCCTGCAAATAGACCTCGGTCTTGCCGCTGCCCGTGACGCCGTGGAGCAGGAAGGTCCCGTGTAGCGTGCTGCCAGCATCCTGCTGGCAGGAAACAGCTTTCAAATCTAACGGAATTTTGCGGGAAGTCTTAGCGGACTGGAGTGCGGTAGGTTCTTTGATTTCTGCCAGCGGGACGCTGGCAGCACGCTCCGGCAGGCTGAAAGTTCCTTTGCCCAATCGAAATTTGCTTTCAGGCAATCGCGCAAGACGCGGGTTTTCCCGGATGTAGTCGCAGCACTTGTGGTACTGGGTTTCACTGCGAATGATGTGGTCGAAGTATTCGTTACGCCAAAAGGGACCTTCCCTTTTTAGAAGTGTATTCGCTTGTTTGGCGGTAAATGATTTCCATGAGTGGAGAATGGACGACAACTCTTGCCCCTCCGCTGGCTGAACGAGCACATGGACGTGGTTCGGCATGAGGACAAAGTCGCCCAAGCAATAGCGCGTTCCATCAAAATGCCGGAGTGCTCTCTGAACCAGATCGCCAACATCGGGATGAGTGAGAGCGCAAGAACCGTATCCTGCGTCAAGAAACTTCTCCATTCGATCGGTAAAACGCTCGTGATATTCAGCCCAATCGCAATCGCTCCAGGGTTTGGGATGATATGCCTCCCAAATTCGTTTTTGTTCCTGCCAGTCACCAAGATCGCTCTGCGAGACTGAATCATTGAGTCGGAACGTTATAAAATAAAGTTTATCGCTCTGACGCCAGTGCGGCAGCCAGCCCGAATATTTTGCGACAGGTGCATCCCTGTTAAGAAACGGCGACGTGAGCGTGCTGCCAGCATCCTGCTGGCAGGAAGATGAAGCCAGCGTGCTGCCGGTATCTTGCCGGCAGGGAACAGTTTTAAAATTCAAAGGGATTTCGCGTGAAGTCTTGGCGGACTGGGGCGCGGTGGGTTCTCTGGTTTCTGCCAGCGGGACGCTGGCAGCACGCTCGCGTGCCATCGCCGCTTTGATCTTCTCCAATGCGCTGGCTTGTTCGGGATTCAGAGGCAGCGGTTGGTTCGGGAGTATTTGTTCCCGCGCGTAGGGATCGCGCTCGGAAATCTGACTGCTGATCGCGATTAGCTGTTTGTCCTCGAGCCGGCGGACGGTTTCAGCCGTGGTCTCCGCCAGCTTCAGCAGCTCTTGGAGTGGCAGTTCGCCCCATTCCTTGATTATAGTCCATACCTCCTGTTGGCGTTTCGTCAGATTGGGAGGCTCTCCGATAACGGGCAACGCGCGGACAAACAGCCGTTCGCGCCACCCTTCCTCTTCTTTGCGGACGGCCTCGGGCAGGACGCTTTTCAACGCGACTTCGAGTCTGCAACAGTAGTATTCACCAATCCAACGGGCCAGCCTTAGGATTTGGGGCGTGATGAGCGCCTCGCGTCCCACCACTTTCGCAATTGGCCGAAGGTTGGTGTGCGGCGAGGTGTCGACCATATCGATGACGGAACCCATGACCTGGCGCGGGCCGAAAGGTACTTTGACGCGAGTGCCCACCTCCACTTGTCCAGCGAACTCGGATGGCACGAGATAATCAAACTCCTTCCGGAGCGCGAGGTCCAATCTGACGCGGGCGATCATCGCCGAAAGCTTAATCAGGAACCGTGCGGGGGGGAACACCGATTAAAACGCTGTGCGTCGGAGCGCGTTTCCCGGCTGTATCAAAACAATGCCCGGAAAACCACCGGCCGGGTTGGCGTCTACATCGAGAAACCAGCGGGCACGAGCGATTCGAAATTACTGACATCCCCAAGCTCTAACCTGTTTGACTTGGCGACCGGTGCCGTTCAATCTCTCGAAAGAAATCAGAATGGGAACCTCCAACCATTGGCGGTGTGGCTTTGCTGGCCGGCCCAAACGATGCAATGCCGATTCTCGATATTGCGTCTCGCCAATAGTGACAAGCTGCCATCTCTGCGATCGCTCCCGGCTTCTAATCCTCGATCGCGCCATCTGTCGGACAATATCGCCGGTGAACTGGATCATACTCGGGTTGGCCGTCCTCTTGTTTGCCGGTGAACGCCGGGTTCAGGGACAGGGCACCATCGCGCCCGTGGTCCTTCGAACGGGCGCGGGACAGGCAATCGTTTCGAGCCTGGTGACGCTTCCCCCCGTCGGACCGAACGCCTATTTTAGTTTCGAGTTCGGCTTTTCGACGGACGAAGTTTTCGGACCTGGCCGCATTTTTGATTCGTTTACGGTCAGCGTGGGGCGGCCGGGGAGCCTGGAGGTGCTCATCCTGGCCACGCTGGATGCGAGTGGCGCGGTTTTTGTCCCGGTTTCCCCGGGCGGCATCCAAGTCGATCCCGCCACCGTTACTCGCACTGTCACGGCGTTCCCGCCGATCAGTCCCAGCTATGCGGCCAAGTCGGCCTATGTCCTTTCCGGGCTGATTGGCGCAGAGCTGGCAGGCAGCCCGTTGACGGTCTATTTCGATTTGTTCGATAATCTCGATGCGGAGTCGTCGCTGGGATATTTCGGCCAGGTGTTGCTGGTGCCGGAGCCGCCAGCTTGGGCGTTGTCTAGTGTTGGCTTTCTTCTGCTTCTATGGCTCCGTCGCGTCTTGAAGAGATGAAACGTTTGTGGAGAATCGTTTCGCTCGCGGCGATTGTCGCTCTGACATCCTTCTTGCTTCGGCAGCCATGCCACGCGGCGCAACGGGATTTCGTGCTCGCCGGCGTGAAGATTACCCTGAACGACGTGAGTGATCAGGCCGACGTATTTTTCCAGTCGATGCGTCTGAACCGGTCGCTCAACGTGTGGAACGTCGACGTGAGCGTGCTCAACAAGTCCGGCCAGCCGCTCGAAGGGCCCCTGGTGCTGCTGGTGGACAGCTTCACGGGAACGACTGGCGCCCAGTCGCCGGATGGTCTCGCCGACAATCAGCCCGCGAAAGCATTCTTCGACTTCACTCGCACGCTGACCAATGGCAAACTTTTACCGGGCGAACGATCGACAAAGCGACCGTTAGTGCTGGGCTTCCAGGCCGGTGGCTCGCCAAAGCTCACCGTAAAAGTCTTCGCGCGCGCGGCGCTGTCCGAAACGGGGCTGAATCTTGTCCGCACGCTCAACGCTTTTGGTCAGCCGCTGCCCTCAGTGCTCGTGGAAGACGTGAGTTCGGGCGCGAGGCTCACCGGTGCGATTCAGACGGACGAAGCGTTTGGCCTGGCCACACTCACGCAAACCAACCCCATCGCTGCGATCAGGTTTTCCGAGGACGGTTTTCTTCCAGTGTGGCGAATTATTGGTGCCACCAGCAATGGCGTCGGCGTCATTCCCAGTCCGCGGCTCACCCGGCGCGACAACAACATCGCGACCTTCAAGCCGATTGCCGGGGGCGCGCTGACCCGCGGCAATCCGCCGATCGAGGTGAAATTCACGCCTGGCTCCTTTTCCGCAGACACGGCGGCGCAACTCACGCCGCTGACGTCCCAGACCCTTCCGCTGCTTCTGCCCCAAGGCTGGAGTCCGCTTGGCGCGTTCTGGCTGGAGCTGGCGAGGCGATACCGTGGCAATCTCGACCAGCGCCAGGATATCGAGAAAAGCGAGCGCTTCAAGCGGCTGCAGCCCTTCATTTTGAAGACCCTGCTTTGCGGAGACAGTTCG
>JBDTOW010000386.1:0-5028 GCA_039933075.1 Verrucomicrobiota bacterium
GGATCATCCGTGCCAGTGATGTCGTAAGGCTCCGGCCCCACCTGGAGCGAGTTGGTGGGAATATTCAGGAACGCCGGTTTGTCTCGGGTAGCGACGTTCGTATCGATCACAAAGACGCGTCCGGTCGCCGCCCCGTATTGGCCAAAAAGCGTCCGGCCAGGGGCGGTGACGTAGAGCCGCGAATCGTCATTGTTCAGGGCCAGGCCCCGAAGCCCCAAGGGTGCCGGTCCAACCGGCACCATCAGGACCTCACGGTCGTAGCCGGTCGATAGTGGGTCGATATTGACGACGTAGATAACTCCATGCACGGCATCGCTTGCGTAGAGATACCGCCCACCGCGTTCGATGGCGACATCCCAGAGCTGAGCTCCGGGCGGCAGAGCTATCGACTGAATTCCGGGCGCGGTCACACGGGAGTCCACATCAATCTGTTGCAGCGCGATCGCATCGATCACCGCGATCTTGTTGGTGCCAGCGAAGGTCACATAGGCACGGGTGCCATCGTAAGTGACCGCAATGTTGCGCGGCGCACCCTTGGCGGGATCAGCGAGGTCGATGCGCGCGACTTCACGTGGATCGAACTTCGTAAGCGTGGCGCCGGGCGTCCCGTTGGTGACCGGAGTGACGTCGGCCGTGGCCAGCCCGTCGAGGACCGAGACCGAACCGTCTCCTCCGTTGGCTACGAAAACGTAGCGCGTCTGCGGCACCAACTGCACGCCGTTACTCGTGAATTCCTGGCGCTCGAAGGTCCCATCGCGGGGAAGCATCATGGGACGCGTCACAGTAATGGTCGCCCCGGCGATCTGCGCACCCGGCGGCACGGGTATCCAAAGTGTGTCGGTCCCCTGAAGGATAAGACTCGTGCCGGGTACGATAATATCGGGTCCACCCAGGTAGTTCGGAGTGCCGTCGGGATTGATGGAATCACGCCCGCCAATTTCGAACGTGACGTAGAGATCAAACAGACTGCTGCCGAGCGACGACGCCCCCAAATACGGGTTTGACAGGAGGAAATCCGCGCCATTCAGAATCACCCGCGGGGTGAGGTTGGTCGGGTTCGTGGAGAAGCTCGCGAAATCGAAGCTGGCGGAAGTGATCCGTGGCGCTTCAACTTCCTGTTGTAGCAAGATCGGCGGCAGCACCACACTGGTCTTCAGAGTTTGATTGGGATCGACTTGGACGCCATTCAGCGTCGAAACGACCCGCAATCCTTGGGGAGCCGCCAGGCGCACCACGGCCGAGTAAGTCTTCGACGAAATCAACGGCGCTGTAACGACCCCCTGGCGGTTTGCAAAAGCATAAATGCTCTTTCCACGACCGAAACCGGCCGCGAGTCTGTACTCGACCGTTGCCAAGCCTCCCAGGGTGGCGGCCTGGCTGGTCAAAAGCAGGGCTGTACCCACGCCAACGGGCCCGCCTCCCAACGTCGCCGTAATCGCAAAGGCCGACACGCCCAACGCCTGGATGAAATACCGATTCAGCGCTGTCGCGTATTGCTGTTGCGCGGCGATTCCAAGGTTGGGCGGGGACGTTGTCCTCATCGTTCCGTCGCTGCCGACCACCATCGTATCAAGCATCAACCAACCCGTGCTGTCCGCTTCGCCAAATCCGAGCCGCACCGTCATGGGCGCCATCAAATACACGACCTGCCCCGGCGCGCTTCCTGCAGGAGCGGGCATCGCCAAACTGTAAGGGCCACCCGGCGTACCGCTCCCCCAGTCGATCCGCACGCCGTTCTGAACCTCAAAGCCGTCCGGCCCGGCAAATGGAGCAGCGGAGGACGGAAGCGCCGCGACGGTGACCGGTCGGTCTGAAGGCAGCGCCCCCGCCGGGATGCCGACCGTGATGCCGTCCCCGGTGATAACTCCGCCACGTGTCCCCACCATGCTTCCACTTGCCAGGGGATTGCTGATCCTCACGCGCACTTGGGCCGAGAGACCCCCATTAACGACTGTTACCGTCACTTCACCGTTGGCAACCGCGGTGAGTAATCCGTCCGCTGAGATAGTGGCCAATCCTGGATCGCTGGTGAAATAGCGCGTGCCGTCAGCGGTCGAAGAGCGATCAACGTAGTCGTTTTCCAACCGCTCTTTCACTAGAAACTGCCGTGTCCCTCCAGCCGTCAGCGCGTACGCTTCCGGGAAAAATTCCAATTGACGAGCATCCGTTCCGTCGACAGTCACTGCGGTGGCAATCTGCCGGCCCCCTCCAAGATCGAAAACAACGATTGCGCTGCCTTTGGCAATTCCCAGGATCGAACCGTCGGGGGCCGCTCGCAATACGGCGCCGTCGGAGGTGGAAACAGCAAACTGCGCTGCTTCCAGAGTCAGTGTCCTGCCATCGGGCAAATCACCGAGAATAAAAAGCTGTTTAATCTCGCCCGGTTTAAGATTCGGCGCATTGGCGGCGGAGAAGCGGAGGTTCGCAAGAGGCGTCGTTAACATCTCGACTGTGACCCGGGCCGGACTTGAGCCTAGCGAAAGATTGTCGGCGCGCACATCGAATCCGCCGGTGCCCGTGAAACCGCTGGTCGGCGTGAAGACCGCAGTGCGGGTGCCGTCGAGCAACCGGATAGTGCCGCCGGTGACGCTGCTAATCGTGAAGAACAATTTGCTGCCCTGCGGATCAATGGCCAGTGATGACAGATCAATTGCGACGCGCACGCCTCCGGCGGTGGTTAAGGTTTTGTCCGAAACAGTCGGCGCCCGGACGGCCACGAACCCGAAGCCGGCCTGTAGATAGGCGCGATCCGCAGCGTCGACTCGCCCGTCACCATTGAAGTCCGCCGCCGCGTTATAGGCGGGCTGTCCCGTTGCTGCGCCAAACGCGGCATTGAACAAGGTTTCGTCGTTGCCGTCGATGGCGGCGTCGCCGTTCACATCGCCGGCAAAGAAGATTCGCACGCCGTAGGATCCCGAAGTCGCCGCGTCAGCCCCCGCGATTTCGATAGCGAGCGGTCCGGGCGAACGCAGGGTGTAAAGCGCGAGACTGTGTCCGGGGCCGGTCGAAGTGTAAACCGGCGCAGCACCGCGGAGACCTGCGGGGGCGGGATTGAAGCCGCCGCTTCCGGTGACTTCGAAGCCGAGCGTCACCAGGCCGTTGGCGCTGCTGGCTAGTTCGGTCGCGCCGAGAACGATTGCGTAAAGATCCGTGGCGCCCGCGCTTAACGCCCCGCTTGGCGAGGCGCCAAGAAATTGGCTGGAAGTTCCCAGCACCGCGCGGATGGGATCGACGCCCGCCACCGCGCCGGTGCTGTCGTAGCGCACCGAGACGGCATTGTCGCCAGCCACTTCGGTCAGCAGCCGCCCGCCATCCGCTCGGTAGCCGAGCCAGGTGCGGCGTCCGGCTTCGAGTCGCGTGACTTGCAGCAACGACCCGGTCGCCGAGTAACTGTAAATGGCCGAATCACCGTTCGGCGCGACGACGCGCGCGATACGACTCGAGGAATCCTTCTCGACCGGCAACCGATCGCCGTTGGCGGCCGTAAATCCGGCGTCAGTCCAGACGAGCGTGACGCCGTTCGCGCCGGTCAACTCCCGCAATCCAGCAGCCACCGTGTAGGAGTAACGGGTGCCATCCGCCGCCGTGAGCGCATAATCAAACGTGCCGAACCGGCCCGAAGCCGGGTTGTAAGGAAGACCCGTGCCCACCTGATAAAAAGCGCCACCGCGATCTTCAAGCAGCGCCGTTCCGCTCGAGAGCGTGAAGGTGGTTCCCGCCGCCGTCGCCGTCCACGCGGGTTGATAGTAAGTCAACCCGCCGACCGTCACGGCCTGGGGCGTGAAACTGAGCGAAGTGCGCTCTCCATTGGGCAGAGTGACATAGACGCGAGTGTTGCGGGTAAAGGCCGAATAAATGCCATCGGCTTCACGCCCCGTGGCGGGGACGTTCGCGGCAAAACGCGCTTCGGCGAGCACGAACTGCCAGCCTAATCCAAAGAGGCTGTCCTGAGTAGCATTCAGGCTCGAGTAGCGCCGCACGATCGGAATCGTCAAGCCGGCGAGTGTCGCCGAAACGTCCGTCTCGGTGCGCACAAACGCAGCGCCCTTGTCGGTACTATTGACCTCAACAACCCTTTCGATCCGCGTCGTCCGTCCGCTGATATCCTGCGCGATGAGCGAAAGGAGATAAGGGCCGTTCTCAAGCCGGCGCGTGTCGATCACACCCAGGTCGCCCGCGATCGGCGCGGTGCCGGAGCCGAGGATCACCGCCGAATCAAACCCCAACGGCCGGAGTTCGACGCGCCAGAAGCCCAGGTTCGCGTCGGCCACGGAGCCGCGCACGGTAACCGGCGCGCTCAAGACCGTGTTCGTCGGCGGAACATCAATCGAAATCACAGGCGCCTCGCGGTCGGCGGGATCGCGAACCTTGAGAATGGTCGTGCCCTCACCGGTGAAGCCGTCGGCGTCCGTCGCGCGGGCGACAACATTCACTTGTCCGGGATTGACCGGATGCACCGTCACGCGGCCAAATTGGTCAAGGGCCTGCGCGACGCCATCGACGAGAACCTGGATCGAAGTGATCGGTGCGATGCCTTCCGCGGTGACCTGGACAATGACGGCCGAGCCGGACACAGCAGCGAAGCTTGGCGTCAGATCCAAACGGACTTTCGGTAACTGTGGCTGCGTGTTCACGACGATGGGCAGAACTTGCGTCACGCTCAAGCGGCCGTCGGAAACCGTGATCGGAATGTCGTAACGGCCCGCCTGCACGCCGCCCGGACGCCAGACCAGCGTGCCCGTGGCGCCGTCAAAGGTCGCGCCGGTCGGCAGGTTCGCGGCGACAAACGTGAGCACGTCGCCGGAATCCGGATCGGCCGCCAGCACGGATACCCGAATTTCATTGCCTGCAATTACCTGCCGCGCGGCCGGTGGCACAAAGATAGGAGGACGATTCACATGGAGGATCTGAACCAGCGCCGCGGTCGTGGCTTCAATGCCGGCGGGGTTCCGCGCGACAACCCGCAGATTGTACATGCCGGCCTGACCGAAGCCGGGTGTCCACGAGAAGAGTTGAGTCTCCGCATTG
>JBDTOW010000387.1:0-5020 GCA_039933075.1 Verrucomicrobiota bacterium
CACGGGCAAGGTGGAACGCGTGGATGTCGAACTGTTGCACACCCTGCTCGCCCATGGGATCATTCCCGTCGTCCCGCCGTTGGGCTTCGATGGCGAGGGGAAAACTTACCGCGTGAACTCTGATTCAGTGGCCGTCGCCATAGCTGACGCCCTCAAGGCGGGCAAACTCATTTTCATCACCACGCAAGATGGACTGATTCACCAGGGCCAATTAATCCGGCAAATGCTCGTGGCGGATCTGGATGGGCTGTTGGCGCGCAGCAAAAATGAGTTCGTTCCGGAAGTGCTGTCCAAGGCGACGCACTCGGCGGCAGCGTGCCGCGCAGGTGTTTCACGTGTGCATGTGATCAACGGCCGGGTCGACGAGGGACTCCTCGCGGAAGTTTTCTCCAACGAAGGAATCGGCACGCTCATTTACGCGAATGAATATCAGCAAGTGCGGCGCGCGATGAAGAAGGACATTCACAGCATCCTGATGCTGACAAAAACTTCGGTCGCTAATGCGGAATTGATGAAGCGCACGCGCGCCAGCATCGAGAAGCAATTGGGTGATTATTACATTTTCGAGATTGATAAGAACCCGGTGGCCTGCGTGGCGCTTCATGCCTTTCCGGAACAGGGGAAAGGCGAATTGGCCTACCTCTATGTGAGTCCGTCGCACGAAAATCAAGGGATCGGGCGAAAGTTAATCCAATTCGTGGAGAATAAGGCCCGCGAGATGGGCCTCAACGAATTAATTGCGCTCTCCACGCAGGCGTTCACTTATTTCCAATCCAAAGGCGGCTTTTCGGAAGGCGGCTCGGATGACTTGCCACCGACACGGAGGGAGAAATATGAACAAAGCGGGCGTAATTCGAAAGTATTGGTGAAAAAGCTCACCAACCCCGGCTAACCCCCCGCTAAAAACCCGACGGACTGCTAAACGATCCGACACCGCTGGAGTCCTTTGCCGGTCAAGGCACAATCTGCAATCCCGAATTCGCAATCGCGCGAGTCACGAAGGATGGATTCAAGAAAGCCAGCGTTACGGGGCGGGGACGGCTTGGTCCCCGCAATACGGTGTTGCACCGAGGCTATGCGGGAACGAGGCCGTCCCCGCCCCTTTCTTGAATCCATCCCGGGACCTCGGCTGCCCGGGGCGTTCGCCCGCGCTTGCATCAACCATCACGTTTTTCCCACGCGGTTCGTGCTCATTGTGAAAGCGGCAAGCCAAACAATTCAGCTCTTTGAACAAGCCCGGCGGCAATCCGAGCCGTGTCAATTCAATGGCACCGTCGGGAAACACTGTCCTCCACGCGCCGCTGAGATGGCCGGCAAAATAACAGGGGCCCAAATGGCCTCGCCACCTCGGTTATGGTCTCATGAGCACAGCGCGCCGCCGCACACCGGTTGCCTGCATGGCACCAAGGCTGTCGGCTTGGGACGCTATTTTTATCGCAAGAGTTATCTCATTTCGACCTCGAGGTTTGGCATCGGACAAACTGCCAATTCCAACAGGACACCAGCCGGTCTTCATCGTGTGGCCGAAAAAATTGGCGGCGGTCAGCCCCTTGGAACCGTTTTTCGGAGTCGCAAACCGGTCGGACTAACCTGGCAAGGAATGCCGGCGGCCGAGATTGTGCACCGAATTCTCTGGCTGGAAGGCCTGGAGCCCGGACGAAACCGGGGCGGCCGGGTGGACTCGTATTCCCGCTACATTTACATCCACGGATTTGGTGATGAAACCACGCTCGGGCGAGCTGTTTCGCTTGGATGCATTCATTTGGCCGCGGCAGATTTGCTCCCCCTGTTTGATTTGATACCGCCCGGCACGCTGGTGTGGATCGAGGAGTGAGGAGAAACTGAATTTGACGAACTTCGCCTTTTCCCGTCAGTATCCGGCACGATGCAACGTTGCTTGAACGGCGGGTTTAGTGAGTGCCAGCGCGCGCAAACCGTGGTGAGGTCCTTGAGGTGCTATGGATAGTGTCGGCCTCCATCGACCACGCAACGTTGATTGGAAGCGCGCGGCAGGGCTGCTGTATGGCGATTGGGGGACGAGCAAGGCTTACGTCATTGGCGCGGCATTCGTCGCCGCCGGCTACTCCTCGCTACCCATCATTTTTGCCGTTTGCGCACTCACCGGAGTTGTCGCATTCAACTATGTAGTCATCTGCAAGCATTTTCCCGACGGAGGCGGCGTTTATTCGGCGGCGCGCAGCCAAAGTCGTTTGCTGGCCGTAACGGGAGCGTTGCTCCTGGTAGCGAATTTTACGGTTACCGCCTCCCTGAGTGGTTGGGCAGCGATGACGTACTTCCAGATGCCCAAGGAGTACGTGGCCCTGGCAACGATCGGTCTAATTCTCGGCGTTGGAGCCATTAACTTCTTTGGCCCGAAACACACCGGCAGCATGGCGATGTGGTTGGCGATCCCAACCCTGTTAGTTGTGGTGCTCATCATCGGATGGAGTCTGCCCCATCTGACGACGCAAAATCTACGACCCACTCATGAGAGTTTCACCAAGAACTGGGTCCAGTTTGTCAGTATGATCCTCGCTCTCAGCGGAGTCGAGGCGATTGCGAACCTGACCGGCGTCATGAAGCTCGACCCGAGTTCAACCCTCGAGAAACCGAGCATCACCAAGACGGCCAGCAAAGCCATTTTCGTGGTGGCACTGGAAGTTGTGCTCGGAACTGTCCTGATCGGCTGGGCGATGCTCTCTATGCCCGCAAAGCTTGCTCCGCAACTGGTCTCGCGTTGGGAGGACATGTTAAGTTTGCTGGCTGAATATTACGGCGGGCTCGCCCTCGGGCCGATGTTTGGAAAGTCCTTTGGGATTGTGGTCGGCGTGTTTGTCGGATTGCTTCTGGTGAGCGCGGTCAACACCGCCCTCGGTGCATTGATTGGCTTGATTTATCTGATGGCTCGCGACGGCGAAATGCCAAAGGCGTTCACGCGCCTAAACAGCAATGGGGTTCCCTGGATGCCGATGTGCATCGCCACGATTCTGCCAGTTCTGGTGGTAGCCTTTTCGCCCGACCAACTTTCGCTCATGGAATTGTATGCAATTGGGGTCGTGGGTGCCATCACCGTCAATCTTGGTTCCTGTCTTTTGAACCGGTCGCTGAAGCTCACCTGGTTCGAGGCGGGTTTGATGGGGATTACGTTTATCATTCTTCTGGCGGTGGAAATCACTCTGGCCAAAACAAAACCGAACGCTCTGTTTTTCATTGTTTGCATCCTCGGCGTCGGAATGGGATTGCGGGCGTACGCACAGAAGCGGGCTGGGTTGCGAACGCTTACCGTTAGCAATGAAATCGCCGCTGCGGTCTCGCCAGAATCCCTGCCAAATTTCCAACTAAACCTCACTCCAGGACAATCCATACTGGTGGCGGCACGGGGGTTGACCGCCGTGTTGAAATTCGCGCTGCAGGAAGCGCGGCTGCGCCAGGCAAGGCTTTATGTCCTCTATGTTAAAGAGTTGGCCGTTACCCTTCCCGGACCTCTGCCCGAAACCGAACGCCCGCGCTGGCAGGACGACCAGAACGCCGCGACGATCATGTGCGGTATGCTCGAGCTCGGCCGTCAGAATGACGTGACGGTCATTCCGCTTTACTCTGTCAGCGAAAACCCTTCGATGACCATCCTCGACCTGAGTGCTACTCTGGGCATCGACATTCTCGTCCTCGGCTCGTCCCACCGCCGCCGCATGGTCAGTTTGCTCAAGGGCAACGTCGTTACCGAAGTCGCCCGGAGCCTGCCTGAAAATATTGAACTCGTCATCTACGGATGACCAGTTGAAGTTGATCTCGATCTGTCGCTGGTGCCGATGGCGAAAAACATCTGCTGTGGTCATAAAACTACAGTTGAAAATTTCCGCCCCCCCCAGCGCGCACCTGCTCGAAATCTTATCGGGCTAGATCTCAATGCGTTAGGCAAACGAACGCCCGCCCGTGCGACCTGGCGCCAATCTGGCACCCGCACTGCTAGAGGTCCAAGCCCAGAAATCAGGTTCATCAAAACTATGAAAAAAATTGAAGCGATCATAAAGCCATTCAAGTTGGAGGAAGTGAAGGATGCCCTCGGCGACATTGGAATCGAAGGCATGACCGTCAGCGAAGTCAAGGGGTTCGGCCGCCAGAAAGGCCACACCGAAATCTACCGCGGCAGCGAATACACGGTCGATTTCCTGCCCAAGATCAAAATCGAATTGGTCCTTTCCGACACGCGGGTCGATGCCGCCGTGGCAGCGATTGTGAAGTCCGCCAAAACTGGAAAAATCGGCGATGGCAAAGTTTTTGTCTCTTCGGTCGAAGAGGCGGTTCGGATCCGCACCGAAGAAAAAGGCGAACAAGCTGTTTAGCATAACCAACTCAACTCGTCCCTAAAACCTGAAGCGATGAAACAAATAATCCTCCCCCTCCTGATGATTGCTGGAGTGCTTTCCCTGAATGCGGCGCTTCGCGCCGCTGATGCACCCGCGACGAATGTGCCACCGGCACCGAGTTTGGAGCAACGCATTGCCGGCCTTGAGGCCTATCTTGGCAATGCTGATCCCACAACCGTCTTAAAAACAGGACCCAAAGATAAAGACGGTAATCCGACCATCCCTGAAGGCCTCACCACGCCATCCATAGGGGTCGCTGGTCCTGGCCACAACGCCTGGCAGATGACTTCCGCCGCGCTGGTGTTGTTTATGACGCTGCCAGGTCTGGCACTGTTTTATGGCGGCCTGGTGCGCCGTAAAAACATCCTGTCGGTGATGGCGCAGTGCCTCCTGATCACTGGCCTCGTGACTATCCTTTGGGTGGTCTGCGGTTACAGTCTGGTTTTCCATAACGGCGGCAAGTTCCTCGGTGGCCTGGGATTTGCCATGCTCAAAGACGTCACATCGGCGCCGAACACCGATTACTCCTACTGGGTATCGCAGAACGTTTTTTCCATGTATCAGATGATGTTCGCCATCATTACTCCAGCGTTGATTATTGGCGCAATTGCCGAACGCATGAAATTCTCCGCCATCTTCCTCTTCATGACGCT
>JBDTOW010000388.1:0-5011 GCA_039933075.1 Verrucomicrobiota bacterium
GGCACACGTGTTGTTGGCGAACTGGAACAGCCTGGCTCCCGGCGCCCGAGCCGAAGCATTAAACATTCTGCTTAGCCGATCGGAATGGACACTACCGCTCCTGGCGGCGGTCCAGGCGGGGACAATTTCCGCCGGTGAGATTGGCCAGGTGCACCAGCAAAGACTGGCGACTCACTCCGATCAAGCAATTCGCGATCGCGCTCAACTATTGTTCGTGGCACGGAATGCAAATCGGCAGAAGGTTCTCAAGGACTATTCGAAGGTAAAGGAACTGACGGGGAGCACGGACAAAGGGGTGGCACAGTTCCGGCAAAGTTGCGTGTTCTGCCATCGTCTGAGAGGCGAAGGGAACAATATTGGGCCGGACCTGGGAACGGTCGCCGACAAATCGATCGACATGTTATTGGTGGCCATCCTGGATCCGAATCAAGCCCTCGAAGCGAAATATGTGAATTACAGCGCGGCGACCAAAGATGGCCGCGAGGTAAGCGGCGTGATTGCGGCGGAGACGCCGAACAGCGTCACCATCAAAAACGCGGGGGGCGTGGAAGAAGTGATTCTGCGACCAGACATCAAAGAGCTCAAAAGCTCCGGAGTGTCACTGATGCCCGAAGGTTTTGAGAATGGACTGACGCCGCAAGACATGGCGGACTTAATCGCTTACATCAGATCCAACTAGTGCCGAACGAACCGAAATCAACGAAACTATAACCGGGAGGGACATTGGGGACAACCTCCCTCCCGGCAAATGGTTAGTGGCGGAGTCGGCGCGCAGAGGACTGCTCGCCCTACTTTCGGTTCATGGAATGACGCGACTGTTTCTCCGCTGCGTCCGTCGCACTTCCATGCTGCCGTTTCAGCTTTTCCAGGCAAGAACCGATATATTTTGAAGGTATTCGGCTGATGGAAGTTTAAGGAGGAATAGGCGCGATTGTGTGAGTCGAAGTGGGATGAGGTTTCCGCCAGGAACACGCAATTGACAGTCCCTTCCAAGATATCCCTCTGCCCACATTAAAATAAACTAAAACAGCAAGTGAGAAAGGATTACCGCCATCTCGCAACGGGTTTGGGGGTAGCCGTCGCCTCGGTTGGAGCGGCTCTGCTGGTGAACTGGTTTAGTCAGCCGCTACGGGAGGATTTTTTCTTCACGCTTTTCCTCGGAGCTGTCCTGGTCAGCGCTTGGTACGGCGGAAAAATGCCGGGCCTTGTTTCCGCGGGATTGGCGGCGTGGAGCAGCTCTTTCTATTTTCCAACCCCGTCGCAAGCTCTGGCGATTGGCGTGAACGACCTGCTCCGGCTCTGCATTTTCATCCTGGCGGCTCTCTTGACGAGTTCGTTCAACGAAGCGCGAAAGCGGACGCAAGAAGCCTTGACTGCCAGTGAAGCGCGGAAGAAGGCGATCCTGGAGTCGGCACTGGACTCGATCGTCATAATGGATTCCCACGGGACGATCCTTCAGTTCAACCCGGCGGCAGAGAAGACATTTGGTTATTCTCGAAGTGACGCGATCGGCAAGACCGTAATGGATCTCCTGCTCAAGCCGAGCGAGCGGGAGGGGTTCCGAAACGGACTACAGAATTACGTCGCCACCGGGGAGACATCAATAATCGGCAGACGTATCGAGACGACAGCAATACGCGCCAACGGCACAGAATTTCCCGCGGAAATTGTTCTGGGCAAAATCGTGGCCGAGGGGCCGCCAATCTTCACCTGTTCCATTCGCGACATTACGGACCGCGTTCAGGCGGAGGCAGCCGTCCATCGCCTGGAGTCCCTCGTTGACTCATCCGAAGACGCCATCCTGAGCATGGCGTTGGATGGAACGATCCGCAGTTGGAACCGGGGTGCCGAGAAGGTCTACGGTTATACAGCCAAAGAAATCATTGGTCGACACCATTCGCTTTTGCTGCCGGCCGAGTGTGAGTTTGAGTTAACGGAGTCTCTAGCGAAAATAACACGCGGAGAACGGATCGAGCATTACGAAACCGTCCGCGTTCGGAAAGATGGACGACAAATCGATGTTTCGTTGGCAGTTTCCCCCATCAAAGATGCCGCGAATAGAATCACCGGTATTTCCTCGATCGCCTACGAGACCACCGCTCGCAAACGCGCGGAGCGTTATCAGGCAGCGCAGCATTCCGTGGTGGAAGTTCTGGCGGAATCCGCGACGCTGGACGACGCCACGCCAAGAATCTTGCAAGCTATCGGGGAGGGCATCGGCTGGGACGTCGGAGTGCTTTGGACCCTTGATCGCGCGAATAATGTGTTGCGCGCAGTCGAGTTGTGGCATGCGCCGGGAGCCAACATCCCCGAATTCGAAACCATTGTCCGGGGAAGCACATTTGCTCCGGGAATCGGCCCGGCCGGACAGGTATGGGCTAGCGGCAAACCCACGTGGATTGCGGATATTCTCCAGGATGACAACTTTCCCCTCGCGCAGTTTGCGGCAAAGGCCGGGTTGCGCTCGGCCCTCGCCTTTCCCATCATGTTTAGCAGTGAGGTTCCGGGCGTCAGCGAGGTCGCCGAAGTGGTCGAGTTCTTGAACAGGCGCGTCGAGGAACCCGAGGGCGATCTCCTGTTTCTGCTTGATGCGCTCGGGAAACAGATCGGTCAGTTCATGGAAAGGAAATGGACCGAAGAGCAACTGCAGCGCTCCAATCAGCGAATTGTCCACGTCGTTGAAAGTATCAGCGACATCTTTCTTTCCATCGATCACGAATGGCGGGTGACTTATTTGAACGCCAGCGCGGCGGAGTTCCTGCGGAAATTGCAAAAATCCCGGCAGGAAGTGCAGAGTCAAATTATCTGGACGGTGCTTCCGGACCTGGCCGGCTCCGTCTTCTTTGAAGAATGTCATCGAGCCATCTATGCCCAGGTAGCCGTGGCTTTCGAGTTTTTCTATACTTCACTGAATGCGTGGCTCGGAATCCGCGCGTACCCGTCGACGAAAGGGCTCACGTTGTACATCCGGGACATCACGGAACCCAAGCGGGCCGAGGAAGCGTTGCGCCAAAGCGAGGACCGATTTCGTTCGGTGTTCGAGAACTCGCCGATTGGAATTTCCATCGCTCGGAATACCGTTTTTCATTACATTAACACGGCGCACGTGCGTTTGTTCGGGTACAGCGATGCTTCGGAATTGTGCGGCACATCACTGTTAAATCTCATTGCGCCAGACTGCCGCGAGGAAATCGGCGAGCGGATTCGTCGCCGCGAACGAGGGGAGCCGAGTCCGGACGCCTACGAAACGGTGGGTTGCAGGAAGGATGGGTCGTTATTCACATTTTACGTCGAAGCGGCCAAGATTGAATTGCCCGACGGCCCGGCCAGCGTTGCTTTCCTTATCGACGTCACCGAGCGAAAACGGGCGGAATCGGAACGTGAGCGCTTGATTCGCGAATTGCAAGAGGCGCTTGGCAAGATCAAAACGTTGAGCGGGCTGCTGCCGATTTGTTCTTTCTGCAAGAAAATCCGTGACGACAAAGGGTGCTGGCACCAGGTCGATTCTTACATCAAGCGCCACTCCCTGGCCAATTTCACGCACGGGTTCTGTCCGGACTGCACCAAGAAACACTTTTCCGATTACCTGCCGCGGGATAAATCGCCGTAGCACCATTCGGCTGCCGCGCGAGACGCCTTTATCATCAGCCCGTTGGAGCACTTCTCCCCTCGAACCTGTCGCGCCTTGGCAAAAGACAGACACCGTTTATCTTACCGGCTATGAAAGCGAACGCACAGTTCCCGGAGGAGGAGTCGGACAGCGGCGGGTTCGAACGGCAGGAGGATGCTCTCCGCGTTTGGGTTACTGACGACGGATCGTCACCACATCCGGTGGCACGAGGACGCTATCACTTGTACGTGTCACTCGCGTGTCCCTGGGCGTCTCGGACACTCATCGTTCGCAAGCTAAAACGACTCGAAGAGACGATTGGAGTGACGGTGGTCGATCCAATTCGCGACGAACAAGGCTGGGCCTTTCGCGATGGACCGGGTTACAGCATCGATCCGGCGAATGGTTTCCATTTCCTGCGCGAGGCGTATGTGGCCACTGATCCGAAGTTCACCGGCCGCGTCACGGTGCCGGTTCTTTGGGACAAGGAAACCGGGATGATCGTGAACAATTCCGAGGATGACATTTGCCGGATGTTCAACGGCGTGTTCAGCCGGTTCGGCGACGGGACGGTGGACCTGTTTCCCGCGGACATCGCGCAGGAGCAGGACAAACTCAGCGCGTTTATCTACGAGAACGTGAACAATGGCGTGTACCAGGCGGGCTTTGCCACGACGCAGCGGGGCTATGAGAAGGCGGCCCACGCGTTGTTCGAAGCTCTGGACCAGCTTGAAGCGCGGCTGGCCGCTCGCCGCTACCTTTTCGGTAATCGCGTCGTCGAGACGGACTGGCGCCTGTTCTGCACACTGATCCGCTTCGACGCCGTTTATCACGGGCACTTCAAATGCAATCTTCGCCGGATCGTGGACTACCCCAATCTTGACGGTTACCTGTGCGATCTCTATCAACAGCCCGGCATTGCGGGGACAGTAAACTTCGATCATATCAAGCGGCACTACTACGTCACGCACGACGACATCAATCCCACCCGAATTGTGCCGATTGGTCCGCTGCTCGATTTGAACCGGCCGCCTGGACGGGAGAAACTGCGCTAAACTTCAAACTGACAGAACCTCGCCGGGTTGCCATTCTTCCCAAAAGTGTGATTGAAAAATTCAGAGAATGAGCATCGCGACGACTGATCATTCGGGAGAAACCGCCTCTCCCAATGTCGAACACGCCGCCCCCAGTCAGCGCGTGCAATCGATCGATGTCCTCCGCGGGTTTGACATGTTCTGGATCTCGGGCGGCGACCATTTCTTTGATGCATTGGCGGTGGCAACGAGTTGGATCTGGGCGATTTTCATTTCCAGGCAACTCGCGCATTCAGTTTGGGCAGGTTTTTCATTCTTTCAGACGTTCTTTCAGACGAGGATAATCGTTATTGAATGCACGTTCGAA
>JBDTOW010000389.1:0-5008 GCA_039933075.1 Verrucomicrobiota bacterium
AAATCGCTTTCGACAGGCAGTTGGATCAAATCGCGAGCGTCGGCGTAACGGACCACATCCAGCCAGTGCCGGCCCCAGCGTTCGCCGTAAGCGGGAGAGGCGAGCAAACGATCCACGACCTTGGAGAAAGCGTCGGGCGAGTGATCCGCGAGGAACGCGTCGATCTCTTCCGGGGTGGGCGGCAGCCCGAGCAGGTCGTAGGTGGCGCGGCGAAGGAGTGTGCGCCGATCGGCAGCCGATGCCGGTGAAATCTTCTTTTCTTCGAGCTTCGCGAGAATGAAGGCGTCGATCGGAGTTTGAGCCCAGCGCTTGTTGTTTACTGCCGGAACCACCGGACGCTTGACGGGCTTGAACGCCCAATGCTCAGCGCTTCGATTTTTGGATTGAGTAGCTTGAGCTTGTCCGCTTCGCGGATCGGGCGCACCGAGTTTTATCCACGTTACGAAGTCCGTGATCTGCCGATCGGTGAGTTGCTCCTTGGGCGGCCGCCGTAGCTCGTGGTTGGAGTCACGGATCACCTCGACCAGACGGCTCTTCTCCGGTTGGCCCGGGACGACCGCGGGCTGGCCGGACTCCCCGCCGCGACGGATTCCCTCCCGGTTGTCTAGATGAAGCCCCGCCTTGACCTGCTCGGCGTCGGCGCCGTGACAACGGTAGCAGCAATCGACCAACACCGGACGGATTTTCTGCTCGAAGAACTTAAAATCTTCCGCGCGGGCCGGCGCTACCATCATCGTGACGGCAAAGCTGAGCAAGCCAACCCTGACAAGTGGGCACGCGGCGATAGGAAAGCCAGGGTGCATAGTCGACATCAGTTTAAGTCAAAATGGATTCTCCGTAACTTTCTCCCTGTTTCAGCCGGAACCTTTGCTTTCCTGGCCACACCAAATCGAGGGGCGGCCAAACGCGGATGGGGACCATGGTGGCTCCCGATCAAAGGCTCTGGCGGAGGGCGCGCTTGGCATAAACACTGGGCGAGACACCCATGATCGAACGAAAACTGGCGTTGAAGTGACTCAGGCTCTGGAAGCCAACCGACAACGAAGTCTCCAGAATGGTGTGGCCGGGCTCGCCCAGCGTGGCCGCAGCCCGATGAATTCGATAGCCCCGCAAGTAGTGCGTCCAAGGCATTCCGAGGACTTCGTGAAACAGCGCTTTGAGGCGCGACTCGCTGACGCCGGCCGCGGCGGCCAGGTTCCGCGCATAAACATCTTCCGCAAAGTGTTCGCGGAGGAAATTGAGCGCGCGTTCCACGTGCTCCCAGCCGCTGGTAGAAGCGGCCGTTTTGAGTTCGCGCCCCTGTTGCTGCTCCCACCGGAGCATTTGGACCAGCATTTCCAACAGCAGCGTGCGCAGCCGGATTTCGTGACCAAAGCGTTTTTGCTCGAATTCATGGATCATTGATTCAAAACCAGCGCGGAGCAAGGGCGCCAGCGAAGCGGACGGCCGGACCACACGCCGGGCCAAACTTTGGCGGGCGGCGAAGCGTTGGAGAATTTTCATTCCGTCCCTCGCTGGTCCCATTTCGATCAGGACGCTGGGCAGAAAATAAATGGCGGCAAAGCGAACGGGATAACGCCTGCCTTTATACCAATGGGCCACGCCGGGACCCGCCAGGAAATAGTCGCCGGCCGGCCGCTCGACATTTTCCCGTCCGACAAAGGCGATGGCAGATCCCTCCAGAATCGTGCTGAACTCGCAGTAGGGATGGCGTTCCGGGTGCGGGATGGTGGGACCAGAGTACACAATACCGTGCCGGACCCAAATGGGATAATGTTCGCTGAGCGGCTGAACCGATTCCTTGACCTCGGTGAGCCAGGCGAGATCCGTCAACTTCGTCTGCTGAGTTTGTACGGTCTTCATCGATGGACACCCGGCCTGCCGCCACCATTCGCTTCCAGCGCAGCCCAAACGATCCTCGATTTTCGGCTGACTGCGGCAGAGAATTATGGGCTGGACGTCCGGCCCGTTCAAGCGCAATGCTCGCAGCAATCCTCATTTTACGGAACGCGGCTGTGAGCAAAGCACCGGCCGCAGTGACTTCTCGCTTGGTTAAGTCACAGAATCGTCATACTTCAAAAATCATCTGCGTCTTGCTCGAGTAAAATACCACACGCAAAATGGAGTCAGAAAAAAGCCTATGAACATGCCCAATCCGCCTGCGCCCAAAACTGTTTAAACATCATTATGCGAGTTGCCTTTGCCTTGAAGCCATAAAATGCCGAGACACAAATAATAGCCACCAAGAAAACCGCAAAGTGCGCCAACAGGTATCGCACCGGCTACCGCAAGCCAACGGATGATGTTTTTGGGATTCATGCGCTTTTGTGGCCTACATCGTCATAAGCCTCGCCATGGTCATTTCAGGAATAAATCCCAAACCTTGGCGCGTCGCGATTTGCCGGCCGGCCCTTCGATCCAAAGAGTGACGGTGAACTCGCCTCCTTTTTCGTAGCGGTGTTGAGGATGGCGCTCGGTTGAAGTTTGGCCATCGCCGAAGTCCCATTTCCACGAATTGATTTCGCCTTTCGACTCGTCCCGGAATGCAACCAACCGCCGCGCCGCGTCCACGACTTGAAACGACCACTGCGCGTCGATCGGTTTTCGGAAATTTGCCTCCAGCGGCATGAGGCGGAAAGCGCAGAGGTCCGAGGCGTTCCCGTACATGGTCGTTTTGTGCGAGAGATTCCAAAACGCTTTGAATCGCTCCGCCGTTTCGTCGTCGTAATCTAGGATGGCCCACGACATGCCGATGATCCCGTTTTCCTTAAGCTGGGAAACGACGGCGCGCGCCGGACCCTCGGCGGGCGCGTAGTCGAACGGCGTGATCCAGAACTCGAGCACGAGCTTGCCGCTCTGTCCCGGCCGGAAATTGTAGCGTTGCGCCGCGTTCGCGTAGGGCAGTTCCTTGATCCACGGCTGGCAGCCCCACACCATGGCCCAGTCCTTGCCCTCGGCGGGCGTGAAGATGTGGTAGTTCTGCGCGTGCACTCCGTGAAAGCTGAAGTGAGCTTCCTCAGGATTGTCCTTGAGGTGCGGATGCATTTGTTTGATGAACGGCCCGCCGGACAAGTCGCCATCCACGACCAACTCGAAAATGTCGTTGTGCAAATCGGTCCGCGCAAAGTCCCAGTAATCGTCGTATGCTTCGTAAAGAAAATAGAGCTGGTTCAGGCCTTTGACCCAGCCCACGCGCACCTGAACGTCGAGGTCGCCGCGATCGTAGTTTGTGCCGCGCCCGCCCACGGTATCGGAGAGTTGATCCAGGCCGATGATGTAATCCTTCGGAACGATGTCCCAATCGTCCGCCTGTCCGTCGATTCGCGGGATCTTGTCGGGCGGAAACTGGAAGATTTTGAACTCGACGCCCGGGCGTTCGAGAGCCGGTGCGGAAGAGACCGCCGCCAGCAGGAAGCTGGCGATCAGGATAAGCCGTGAAAGTGTGCGCATGGTTTTGGATGGTGAATTGTCGATCAAGATTGCCGCAACGGCAGCGACACGGAACTCCTGTTTTTATTTGATTCGTAGATCGCCGAAAAAATCTCCACCACAGCGCGGCCGTCTTCTCCCGTGACGAGAGGAGGACGCCCCGCACGAATCGCTTGAAGAAAATCTTGGATCTGGAGGGCATGGTAATGTGCGATTGGGTCAATGGCTTGGAAGCGGGCCCGATCCGTCGTTTGAAACTCCGCCAGCAGATGCTCTTCGCCCGGTATTGTCCAGAGGTCGTTCAGGGGCGGTTCAGCAATTTTTGAAACTCCGGCGATAAAGGTTGCCCCCCTGTCCGTTTCGACGCCGATGGAGGCGCCATTCGAGCCGTGGACATGCACTTTGGTGAACAAGCCTGGCTTCTGCGACAAGCTGGTGACAATCGAACCGAGTCCACCATTTCTGAATTTGAGCGTCGCAACCGCCGTGTCGTCCACCTCGATGCAAGGATGATTCAGATTGGCCCACCGGCCGCTGATCTCCTCCAAATCCCCCATGAACCAACGAAGGAGGTCGAATTGATGAGGCGACTGGTTCACGAGAACACCGCCTCCCTCGGTTGCCCATTTTCCCCGCCAGGGATCGGACTCGTAATAGGCCTGGTCGCGCCAGCTAAACATAAGGAAAACTCCCAAAACGGGCTGGCCGATTTTTCCGGCCTCGATGGCGGCTTTGATCCGCTTCACGGGTTCATAAAAACGCCTTTGACTCATCACCGACAGTGTCACCCCCGATTTCTGCGCGGCTCGCAGCATGGCATCGCAATCCGACAGACTGGCAGCCATCGGCTTTTCCACCATGACATGCAAGCCCGCCTGCGCCGCCAAAACTGCAGGTTCCGCGTGCAGCGGGTGCGGTGTGCAAATGAAAACGGCCTCCGCGCCTGATTCCCGAATCATTTGCGGCACGTCGCGAAATGCTCGCCCGCCGTAGCGCGCGGCAAACTGTTCCGCTCTCTCTGAACTCGAATCACAGACCGCCACCAAGCTCGATTCCGGCAAAGTCGTCAGAGCGCCCGCGTGCAGGCCGCCGACCTTTCCGCAACCGATGAGGGCTGTCCGAACTGGTCTCATTCGCGGGGAGCGAACTGGTCGGCGAAATACCGGTCCACCATCCGGCGCAAAAACGCCAGGGACTCGGCCATTTCCTCCATCCCATTCATGCCGTCCTCGATGCTGATCCACCCGGAATATTGGTTCCTCGCCAGCAGTCCGAAGATCGACGGATAGTCATTCAGCCCTTTTCCGACCACACCATGTTTCAGTTTCGGAGAATACCCCAGAGTACCGTCGCTTTGGCGAAGGTCCTCAATCGTCGCGCCGTCACTCAGCGAGCGGTCACTGGCATGCATGCTCACGACGCGATCCTGCACCGCCACGAGCCAGTCGATCGGATCGTCACCCGCCACGATGGCGTTCGATGGATCGTACTGCACGCCGAAATTGTTCCGGTCGGCGATAGCTTGCGGGCCAATGGGGATCGCGAGGACGAGGGTAACGGCAAAAATCCGGTTGGAGGT
>JBDTOW010000390.1:0-5004 GCA_039933075.1 Verrucomicrobiota bacterium
TTGAACCAACTTACCATCTCCACCGGACGATTCGTGTCACCCTTGAAAGCGCTCGGATTGCTGCCCATCACAGCTAGATACTCCCCTTGGGTTACCTCATATTTCCCCATCCAAAACCCCCGGCTGATCGTCACCGCCGTCTGGGGACCTTCCTCGGCAACTCGGTCCACTTCGTTCGTCGGGCTGCCCATCCTGAACGTCCCCGGCGGGATGAACACCAGGTTCGTCCGCACGTCCACCACCGCCCGGTAAAACCGCTGACCGGTTGCGGGGGCCGTGGGATCAAACCACAGATAATTCGTGGCGGGCAGTTGGAGAAACGTCAGGCAACGCCAATCGTTCGTTTGGGAAAGGGCCGTGACGTATTCAATCGAGTAAACGGTGCCGACGGTGCCGGTGATGCTGAGCCCCGCGTACAGTTGAAGGTCCAAGCCGGGCGGCGTGGTGATGGAGGGTTGAGCGAAAGCACCGCTTAAAGCTCCCAAGTAAGTGATCGCTGCGGTGAGGCTACATTGTATTTGTTTATTCATATTAGTCATACGATTTGTTCTTTCTCGATTTGTTTTTTGTTTGTCTATTTTCAGGCGACTCGCGCCTGAATTGCCGGCTGTTCGCCTAAAACGGCAGTTACTTTCAACAGGAGGTAACGGAGGAAACGGAGAGACAAGAAATTGTATCAGAATGGAGCGCCCGACAGGACACACCCAAATGGTGAGAACGGCATGGGAACTCGCTCCAGCCAAACTCTCTCCCTCTCTGTTCTCTCTGTTTCCTCCTGTTCAGTTCAACTGTCGTTTCAAGTTTCATTAGTCAGCAAATTCTTCTCGGTTCCGTCCGCCCGGCGCGCGCCGAGCACATACCTTCTGTGGACATGGATCTTGCGCTCCCTGCCAGGGTGATTTGTTGCGTTGAACGAGCGACGGCGCTTGCTTCAATTGTCCCGCGGTCGGGATTGCTTCTTGTCGGGGACGGGTGCCCGCCACAGGCGGAGTAAGCCGCTAGGGTTCCACGCGGCCAACGTTTGGCCATCGGGGGAAAACGCGATACACCTCGCATACAAGCCGAACTTCAGCGAGGCCAGCTCGCGGCGGGTGGCAACGTTCCAGAGTTTCATCGTGCCATCGGAGCAGACCGTAGCGAGCGTTCTCCCATTCGGAGAAAAAGTGAGTGAAATCACAGGTTCCTTTTGCCCAAGCGACGGAGGAATCTCCTTCCAGGTTGTCGTGTCCCAAAATTTGATCGAGTTGTCCACCCCGCAGGTCCCCAGGATTTTGCCGTCGGGAGAGAAACCCACTGAGAGGACGACATCAGTATGACCGGCAAGTAGCGTCACCATTTTGTGAGTTACCACATCCCAGATTTTGGCCGTCGGAGCGCGTCCCGCCTCTATTTCCCGGCCTGTCGTGGCCAGAAGCTTCCCGTTCGGAGAAAACGCGATTTGAAAAATATTACTGGCGTAAGCGTGTGGAGTGGTTGCTATCACGACACCCGTCTTCGCCTCGCAAAACGTGAGTGTCCCATTGGTCCACCCCACCGCCAGTACTTGGCCATCTGGCGACAAGGCCGCATAGTCATCGACCTCCGTCGCTGGCCCGCGTAAAACCGCTTCCCGGACGACTCGTGTCCCGACATTGAACGTCTTCAGAAAATAGTTCGTGCCGCGCGTCACCAGCGCGCTTCCATCCGCCGAAAACGCTACGGCGTCCCGGGTGCCTGCGAACAGCGCCTCTTCCTGGAGCGTAGCCGCGTCCCATAACGCCACTCCGCCTTGATCAATGCCTGCGGCGACCCATCGTCCGTCGGGAGAGAAGATGGGGCGTGAAATGACATTCGACACCGTCGTCACGGCCCGGTTTGGATGGATGCTCCAAAGCATCGCCTTTCTGTCTTTGCTGCCGCTGGCCAGCGCCTGGCCATCGGCGGAAAAAGCGAGACTCATGACTTCGCTGCCGTGACCTTGGAGTTGCTCGGTTTGCTGGCGCGTCGCCACGTCCCACAGGCGAACCATTTGATCGGCGCCGCCCGTGGCCAGGAACCTGCCATCCGGCGAAAATGCCAGACTCCAGACTGTGTGTTGATTGTTGGTGAGCCATCCGATCTTTTGTCCTTGCGTGATGTCCCAGAGTTCAACACTGGAACCTCGCTCACTCGTCGCCAAAGTCTGGCCATCCGGTGACAAGGCCATCGCGATTACCCGCCCCGTCCCCAAGCTTTTGACAAATTGCCCGGTGGTGAGATCCCAGATTTTTATAGTCTCCTTCCAATTTCCCGTAACCAACTGGTCACCACGCCGCGAAACGGCAACGTAACGGCCGGACTCTGCAAAAACGTGTTTCCTTTCACCGGTGACATAATCCCAAAGCTCGGCGCTGCCAGAATCACTGGCGAAGTTTCTCAGACCATCGCCTTTGCCGATCACCACCAGATTTCCCACTGGCAAAAAGGCGAGGCTAAATCGGCCCAAACGTTCTTCGCGTTTGAAAACAGCTCGCCCGGTTTCAAGATTCCATACGACCCACTGATCCTGGCCTCCGATGCCCAGCGTCTGACTGTCCGGAGCGAACGCCAGCGAAACCACGTTTTGTTCTGGAAGTGGCCTCAGTCTTTTTCCCGTGGCGGTGTCCCAAACTTGCACAGGGTTCCCGACGGAGCCAGTAGCCAGGAGTTTGGCATCGGGCGAAAACGCCACGCAGTTCACAGCTTGGCTGTGGTTCTTTAGGGTCATCCGTTGATCGCCTTGGCAAAGGTTCCAGAAATAAAACCACTCGAAGCTACGCCGATCCTTTTCGTCGGAGCGGGGTTGATGCGCTTCCAGCAAACTCAGCGTGAGCCCGAGGTCACCCTGGTCCCATGCGATTTGCGCCACCCTCATGTCCGAGTCGTAAAGATTTTGATCGAAGAGCTGGCGATTCTCTTCGGCGAGTTGACGCTGTTGCTTCGCCTGCCGCCACTGCCACAGGGTGCCGCTGAATCCAAGTGTGAAGACCAGGACCAAGGTGGCACCGAGGCTCGCCAATGCTGGTTTGCGCCGGCACCAACGCCAGGCGTGTTCGGCGCGACTGATAGGGCGCGAGTGAATCGGTTCGTCGCGCAGGAAACGGCTGAGTTCATGCGCGAGTTCATGCGCGGTTTGGTAGCGGCGCGCCGGTTCTTTCTCCAGACACTTGAGGCAGATCGTTTCCAGGTCGCGCGGGACACGGGGTGCGAGCAGGTGCGGGTCGAGCGGGTCGTCATTCACCACCTGATGCAGCACGTCAGTCAGTGTCTCGCCTTGGAAGGGCGGGCGGCCCGTGAGCAAATGATAAAGAATCGCGCCGAGCGAATAGACATCGCTCCGCTTGCCCACCGTGCCACGTTTGGCCACCGCTTGCTCGGGTGACATATAGTTGGGCGAGCCGAGCACTTGGCCGGTGAGCGTGAGTTCGGTTTCCGCTTCCAGGCGCTTGGCCAGGCCGAAGTCCGTCAGGCGCGGCTGATCGGTGGCGGAGTCGATCAACACGTTCGACGGCTTGAGGTCGCGATGGAGCACATTCCGCTCGTGGGCAAAGTGGATCGCCTCAGCAACGGTCTTGAGATAGGTTGCCGCGGGCCGGGCGGGGAGCGGGCCTTGGGCGACGAGTTGCCCGAGCGTCAGGCCCTCGACGAAATCCATCGCGAAGAAGTGCTGCCCATCAGCAAAGCCTACTTCGTGAATGGCGACGATGTTCGGATGTTGCAGGCTGGCGGCCGCGGCGGACTCAGTGCGAAAGCGCTGGACGAAATCCTTCGTCCCGAGCCGCCCAGACAGGAGCATCTTCACGGCAACGATGCGGCCCAGGCTCACCTGCCGCGCGCGATAGACAATGCCCATGCCGCCGCGGGCGATTTCTTCCAGTAATTCGTAATCGCCGAAGCGTCGCTGGCTGAACACGCCCGCGTCCTGGCTGAGCACTGGATGGGCGGCGCCGGACAAAGCTGAAGGTTCGTGTGCCGCGACACCGGCGCCGGACAGGATTTGGCTCGGTTCCGCGAAAAGATTCAATGCGCCGCGAAGTTCGCACTGCGGGCAGATGGCAATGGCGATGTCCGCGGGCAGCGGCGCGCCGCATTGGGCGCATTGTCCCTTTTTATTCATCGTGTCTTTGGGAGTAAACGCATCGGCCATCTTAGAATCATGAGAGTCGGAGCGCCTTTCCCCTTAATTGTAATCGTAATCGCAATCTCAGTGCTTTGGAGAGTAAGATTAAGATTGAGAAGCATGATCGCACCCTTAATTCGATGACGGTACCGGGCCTGGGCTTGCGAGCCACAGCCATTCCAGGTCCCGTTTGTCAGCGGGATTCACGGGCGGTCCAGGTTGCTTTTTGGACCAGCGCCATCGCTTAGGCTGCGCATGACCGTCGGCAAACGACAGGTTGCATCCCAATGTATGGCGAACCGCAGGCAGATCAGCCCACTCTGCCCACGATTCAGGACTGAAGAAGGTGCCGTCGTTGATCGTACGGTCGTCCTCGTCGATGAAGGCATAGACCTCAGAAGGCCCCGGACTCACGATTTCCGAGGAGCGGAGCTTTATTCTTGGATCAAAATGAACCTTCGGGTCCACACCAAGATACCAATTTAGAGAATAACTCCGAGTGCGCGGAAGACGCTTATGGCCGGTCACGGTCGATTTGTCCGCCGGACAATGATAAATTGCGGTCGATCCATTATACCGAAATAAAACTCCATGTTCGATATTACTCGAGGTCATGTCATTCAGGACGTTGCCCAGAATCCAGGAGCCCGGCAGGCCGACCAAATTACCGCTGTCGTCGAGTCCGGGGTTTTGGGGCGGCAATCGGTCGTCATTATCGTCGGTGTACATCTGCCAACAAAGCTGGAGTTGTTTCAGGTTCCCCAGGCACTTGATTCCTTGCGCCTTGGACTTCGCCCGCGCGAGGGCGGGCAGGAGCAGGCTGGCCAGGATCGCGATGATCGCGATGACGACCAACAGCTCAATGAGGGTGAAGGCATTTCGTGCAT
>JBDTOW010000391.1:0-5002 GCA_039933075.1 Verrucomicrobiota bacterium
CCACTGCCTTTGGGGACAGGAGTGCCGCCACGGCGTCGCCGACGGCATGCAGGTCGAAGGCGATACATTCCAGGTTCATTTTGCCCGCCTCGATCTTCGAAATGTCGAGGATGTCGTCAACGAGGGTGAGCAAGGCGTCGCCGGAAGTCTGGATCGTTTCAACATACCCACGCTGCTCCTCGGAAAGGGCCGTGCCGAGCAGCAGACTCGTGAAACCGATCACGCCATGCATCGGCGTGCGGATTTCGTGACTCATGTTGGCCAGGAAATCGCTCTTCGCCTGGTTGGCCGTCTGGGCTTTGCGCGCGAGGCTTGTGGCGCGGCGCGATTCGGCTGCCAATCCATCATTGGCAGCGCGCAGTTCAACGGTGCGTTCCTGGACGAGCTGTTCAAGCTGGCCAAGTTGCTCGCGGAGTTCATGGGCGAGGCGCCACTTTTCCGTGAGCGCGTTGGCCAGTTGAAGCACCTCCACGTTGTCGAACGGCTTTTTGAGGACGACGAAGCGGTCGGTCCGGCCTAGCCGCGCAATCATGTCCTCCAGCGCGTAGTCCGAGTAGGCCGTGCAGATGACCACTTGCAGGTCGGGATAGACCTTCCAGATTCTGGCAATAGTCTCGACGCCGTCCCAACCCGGCGGCATCCGCATATCGACGAACGCCATCGCATACGGGCGACCGGCAGCGCACGCCTCCTCCACACGTTGCAAACCTTCCCGGCCCTGAAGGGCCGAATCAATGGCGAAACCGTCTGGTTTCGGCGCGGCGGCGCGATCGCCGAAAAGGTTGGCGCTCAAGGCCTCCAGCCTGTGGTCGTCCACTCGGCGCAGAATTTTTTTGAAGTCCTCGTGGATGGACGGGTTGTCGTCAATCAGGAGGATACGGTTGTTTTTGAAGTCAGGAGCCATGCTCCGCGAGAACTATTTCGACTGGTTGGCTAATGCAAGGAGCGTGGCTGCCATGCGGGAGAGTTCGGCCGAGGCCTTCTGGATGTCGTTCGCGCCATCGGTTGTGCTCTTGGCGGCTGTTGCCACGCCGGTGATGTTATGCGCGATCTCCATGGTGCCTCTGGCAGCTTCGGCCAGGTTGCGGGCGATCTCGTTGGTTGTGGCAGTTTGTTCCTCCACCGCGTTGGCGATGGTGTTCTGATAATCGTTGATCTTGCTGATGATGCTGCTGATCTCGGCGATGGCCTGAACCGCGCTCTTGGTGTCGCTCTGAATGGCTTCGATTTTCTGACTGATGTCTTCGGTGGCTTTGGCCGTTGCTTTTGCCAGTTCCTTGACCTCATTGGCCACGACGGCAAAGCCTTTGCCCGCCTCGCCGGCGCGAGCCGCCTCGATCGTGGCGTTGAGTGCCAGCAGGTTGGTTTGTTGGGCAATGGAGGTGATGACTTTGATGATCTTTCCGATCTGAGCGCTGCTTTCGCCGAGCTTGGTGATCGTAGCGTTGGTCGTTTGAGCTGCTTTGACCGCACTGGATGCAACCTTTGCGGCATCCTGGGCGGTCTTGGCGATCTCCTTGATGCTGGCACTCATCTGTTCGGTGCCGGCGGCGACCGTCTGCACGTTTTGGCTGACCTGTTCGGCAGCGGCGGAGACGACGCCGGCCTGGGAGGCGGTGTCTTCAGCGTGGCTGACCATTTCCTGGCTGGTGGCGGCCAGTTGTTCGGAAGCGGAACTGAGTGACTGGGCATTTTGAGCGACGCCGGCGAACGTTGCTTTAAGGAATTCTTTATGGCGTGCGACGGTAGTGAGACCACGCGAGCGCGGGCCATTCTTTTTGAGGGGATTGGCGGTGGTTTGCATGGTATTACTTTGATCAGGTGTCTAATTTCCAGCTTTCTGAGGTTGCGCGGCTGAGGCCTGGAGGCCAACGGTTTTTTCGGTGTCGAGGATGAGGAGCAACCTTTCCTTGAGTTTGTAAACGCCCCGGATGAGTTCGCGGGCCACGCCGTTGAGAGTCTCCGGCGGCCGTTCGTAAATGTCGTCCTCGACTTCCACCACGTCCCCGATTTCGTCCACGAGCAGACTCACCACACCGTCATCACTGCGGACAACGACATTCATCGGAAGTTCTCCTGCGGCTCGCGGAGGCATTTCCAATCTCCGGCGCAGGTCAATCGCCGTAACGATCTGGCCGCGCAGGTTGATCAGGCCCTCGATCATGCGTGGGGCGAGCGGCACGCGCGTCATTTCCTGATAACGGATGACCTCCTGGACCTTGAACACTTCGACGCCGAAGAACAGGCCGTTGAGGAAGAAGGTCGCAAATTGCTTGCTGTCAGTCATACGAGTGTGGTTGGTCATGCCGCGAGTTGTGTGGTGGAAACACCGCAATAAAATGATGGATCGGCGGCGCGGATGATCGTCTGCACATCGAGCAAGTCGGTGACTCGGTCCTGGATGACGGCCGAGCCGAAGATGCCGTTGGCGCGGGCATGACGCTGGACGGTGATCGTTTCGTCCACGATGTCGTGGATAGACTCCACCACAAGGCCCACGCTTCGCCCTTGTTCGGCGTACACTACCACCACCTGCATTGATTGTTCTTCGTCGTATGAAGTCTCGCTGACGCCGACGGCGGGGACGTATTTCGAGACATGGATGAGCGGCAAAATCTGTCCACGATACCTCACCACCTCTTGCGTGCCGGAGTACTCGACGGAGGACCGTGGAAATACCTCGAGCCGCGCGACCATCGAGAGTGGAATGGCCATTCGACTGCCTTGGCCGGCGTCGAACAAGAGCAATGTCTGCCGGGCGTCATTGGTTTTTCGCGCCTGCGCCGCGTTTTCCAACAGCGTCCGGTCCCGCGCTTCCGTGACCACGCGGGCCCGCTGGGCCAGTCCGAGCACGTCGAGAATGAGCGCGACACGCCCGTCGCCCATGATGGTTGCACCTGCGAACGAAGCCACGCTTTTAAGTTGTTTAGACAGCGGCTTGACGACGATTTCCTCGGTGTCGTTGATTTCGTCCACCACCAACCCAAACGGATGACCGTCGGCTTGGAGAACGACGATGCTGACCATTGCCAATTCGGATTCGGATTTCCCGTTGATGTTCAATTCACGATTCAAATAGGCGAGTGGCAGGAGTTGACCGCGCAAGCGATAAACAGCGGCGCCGTGAATGAACTCAATTTGCTGGCGTGCTTGCTCGCCCTCTAATCGCACCAATTCCATCAAACTAATCTGCGGAATGGCGAAACGGTCGCCGCCACTGGTGACGATAAGGGCCGGAATGATGGCCAGTGTGAGCGGGATTTTAATTTTGAGCGTGGTGCCCTTGCCGGGTTGGCTTTGCAAATCCACTGTACCGCCAATTTTATCAATGTTAGTTTTGACTACATCCATCCCGACGCCACGGCCAGATATGTTGGTTACCTTCTCGGCGGTCGAAAATCCGGGCAGAAAGATTAGACGGGATGCCTCGTGATCGCTCATGCGGGAGGCTTGCTCGCGGGTGATCAATCCGCCTTGCAGGGCCTTTTGCTTCACTCGTTCACAATCAATTCCTCCGCCATCGTCGTTAATTTCAATGTTTACCTGTCCGCCTTCGTGATAGGCCCGCATTTTCAGACAGCCTTCCTCGGGTTTGCCGCGCGCTGAGCGAACATCGGGCGTTTCAATTCCATGATCCACCGAGTTGCGAACAATATGAGTGAGCGGATCTTTGATGGCCTCAATAATGGTTTTGTCCAGTTCGGTTTCTTTGCCCTCCATCTCGATGCGCACTTGCTTTCCGCAGGCAGTGGCGAGGTCACGCACAACGCGCGGCAATCTGCCCCACACATTGCCGATGGGCTGCATGCGGGTTTTCATAATGCTTCCTTGCAGTTCGGTGGTAATGAGATTCAGGCGTTGCGAAGTCGCTAGAAAGGCGCTGTCCACACGCTGGGTGGTGAACTGGAGTACCTGGTTGCGGGCAAGCACCAGTTCGCCCACGAGAGTCATCAATTTGTCGAGCAACGCAACATCCACGCGAATGGTGCTGTCCGTGACTGCGGAAGCTCGGCTCTCGGTAGGTTCGTGAACTGTCGGTGCGGATTCGGGAGGCGAGGATGACGCAGGCGCGCCAGGCGGGAGCGGCACGCTGACTGTCGCCGCGGGTCGTGCCATAGGCTCCACTATGGCAGCGGGCAGCTTCATCGTTGGGGGAAGAGTTACTGGCGACGCTGTTACTACCGCTGGTGCTTGGTCGGGCGAAATGGTCGCCGTGACCGCGACGGCCTGGCTGGGGGCTGGCGACGGAATTGATCCCGCTTCGGTGCTTTTGGCATCGTTCAATCGAGCAAGCAGTTCAATGAGGCTGCTGAAATCTCTGTTGCCCGGCTGACCGGTGATTTCAATCTGCCCGAGCATGAAACGGACGGCATCCACCGTGGCGAGGAGCGCGCTGGCAAGCTCAGGGTTGATGGTGATTATACCGTCCCGCAGTTTGCTGAGCAAATTTTCGCCGACGTGGGCCACGGCTTCCAATTTTCCGAAGCCAAGAAAGCCACTACCTCCTTTGATGGTGTGGATCGTCCGAAAGATGCTCGCGAGGGTTTCCTTCGCGTGCGGATCTTTTTCCAGGGCCACAAGATCCCGATTCAGACAGTCCAAGTTCTCGTAACTTTCAATAAGGAATTCTTTAACAATTTCGTCCACAGGAAAATAGAGTCTGGCGATTTAGTCATTTGGAGGAAGGCGTATCCTCCGCGCCTGACGTTCGGAGCGGGGACTCAGGCGCCAGCTCCGCTCAATGCGTATGGCGGTAATCGGCGGCTCAAAGGAGTGATCTGGTTTACCGTTCGTCATGTTCCGCGTGTAGGATAAAAAGCGGCACACAGGGACCGGATTAAACATTCAGTTCACGGCTGCCGCCGCTTGCTGGCCGATGCCAGCCCACTCAGCACGGCTCACACCCGAAGTGTGAACAAGTTTTCTAAGCAGGTAATCGCCCAAGTGGAGAAAATACTTTAACGCGTTCCCACCAAGAATCTTTCGCCAAGCCTCAAGACTG
>JBDTOW010000392.1:0-5002 GCA_039933075.1 Verrucomicrobiota bacterium
GCCTACCCTGGGAAAACGCCCGCAGCCAAGCAACCCTGTAGGGGTTGCGTCGTTGGGCATCCGTTCGGCGATCACGCCGCACGCCACAACCCCGTTGGGGTTGGGGAATTCCTTCGACACGGACCCAGGGTAGCCGCGCCACGCGGCAACCCTCGGCTAACGGACGGAATCCCGTTGGGATTCAGGATTTGCTACTGCCTCTCGAATTTTGGATTTGCGGCTCTTGCATTGACACTGCTGCTGGGGACGTCGGCCCCGGCGGCCTCCACCAGGTCGCCGCTCGCCGACGCCGCCGAAAAATCGGACCACGCCCTCGTTCCCGTGCTCCTCAAACAACACGTCGATTTGAACGCGCCGCAAGCTGATGGCATGACGGCGCTGCATTGGGCGGCGCACCTGGACGATCTCGAAACCGCCCGGCTGCTGCTTAAGGCAGGCGCCGATGTCGCGGCCACGAACCGCTACGGCGTCACGCCGGTCTCGCTGTCTTGCGTGAACGGGAACGCCGATCTCGTCGAGTTGCTGCTCGCTGCTGGCGCGGACCCGAATACCACGTTGCGCGGCGGCGAGACTGCGCTCATGACTGCGGCCCGCACGGGTAAAGTCGGCCCGGTGAAAGCGCTCCTCGCCCGCGGTGCGACGGTGGATGCGAAAGAGCGTCGCGGCCAGACGGCGCTCATGTGGGCGGCGGCGGAAGGACACGCCGAGGTCGTTGAATTGCTTCTCAAGGCTGGAGCCGATTTCCGCACACCGCTGCCCGATTCCGGATTCACGCCGCTCTTCTTCGCCGTGCGCGAAGGCCGAATCGACGCAGCACGAGTGCTCCTCGAGGCGGGCGCGGACGTGAACGAGGCGATGCACCCGCGCAAAGTTTCCGGCAAAGGACCGAGGAAAGGGACGAGTCCGCTGATCCTCGCAGTCGAGAACGGCCACTTCGATCTCGCCGCGATCCTGCTCGAGGCGGGCGCGAATCCGAACGACCAGCGTTCCGGGTTCACCGCGCTGCACACGCTAACCTGGGTGCGCAAACCCAATCGCGGCGACGGCGATGACGGCGATCCCGCGCCGATTGGCTCCGGCAAATTGAGCAGCCTGCAGGTCGTGAAGAAGCTGGTCGCTCACGGAGCGGAGGTGAACGCGCTGCTCGAAACCGGCAAATCCGGCCAAGGCATCCTGACCCGCAAGGGCGCGACGCCGTTCCTGCTCGCCGCCGTCACCGGCGATGCCGCCTACATGCGCCTGCTCGTCGAGTTGGGCGCGAATCCGTCGCTGCCAAACGCCGAAGGCGCCACGCCATTGATGGCGGCGGCTGGAGTGGGCTGCCTGGCCCCAACCGAGGAAGCCGGCACGGAACCCGAAGTTCTCGAAGCCGTTCAGCTCTGCCTCTCCCTCGGCGCCGACATCAACGCCGTCGATGACAACGGCGAAACCGCGATGCACGGCGCCGCCTACAAGAGCCTGCCGAAAGTGGCGCTACTCCTCGCCGACAAAGGCGCGAAAGTCGAAGTCTGGAACAAGAAAAACAAATGGGGCTGGACCCCGCTGCGCATCGCCGAGGGATATCGAGTCGGCAATTTCAAACCTTCCTTTGAAACCATCGCCGCGCTCCGCCAGGTCATGCTCGCCGCGGGCGTAACTCCACCGGCGGATGCTTCACCCGCCGGTGGCGAAAGCGGCGGAGACTATCCAGCCGTTGAGTCTAAGAAATCCGCTCGCTAGTCTGCGCCACGAACCACAATTCGACGCGCGTGACAACGGAGTTCATCGTCAGCCTCCGGCGATCGCCTGACGCTCATTCTGGTATCGGACGGTTGTCGCGGCGGCGGCCGAACCGCACAACTTCTCCATTTCCGCCACCACGAAGACCGCGGTCGCGACGCCAAGGATGCGCAGCCATGAGGTCGCAATGATGGCGGCAGTTGAACAGGCAAACAACCTCGATGATCACAATCACATTCACCACCGTCGTGCGTTGTGTCAATGTGGGAAAGCCAGGCGGTTCGTCGAGCGTTGAATTTGCTGTTGGAAACGTTGCGCGGTCAGGTTTTGAACACTCCCGTCTCCCAGTGCGACGTTGCCAACCCTGTTGTGCATAATCGCGCTGAAGCCGATTTGATCCGTTGTGTTGAATCTCACGATTCCCGGCTGCACAGGCTTGCCGTCCATCGTCACATTCCGATCGCCCACCAACAGCCCTTCCGGGATGGACTCGTCCGCATCAAGACCGAGGAAGTAGCTGATGTTTTCGTCTGTCAGATTGCTAAACGAAGCCGCCCGCTTTCGTTTGTCACTGGGACAGACAAGGATGATCGGGGAGACCAACTCGTTCGACATCGACTGGAAGTAATGGGCAACAAAGTTCGTGCCCGCGCTATTGAGCGGCCATGCGTTTGAGTTCGTGAAGTAGGACATCGGATATTTGTCTTGGTTGTCTGTGCTGAACAACCGAAACGAGACACCGATCTGCTTGAGGTAGCTTGTGCATTGAATCCGATTCGACTTGGCCTTCGACTTGACAAGTGCCGGCACAAGCAGCGTAAACAGCAAAGCAATCACACTTATGATAACCAACAGCTCAACACGAGTGAAAGCCTCCGTATCGCGGAAGCCTATTTCGTAATTTGACCGTTTCTCTCGTGCGATAATGGGCCTTGGCAGATGGCGTTCGTCGCGGACTATGTCATTGCCATGCCGCAATCGAAAGGCTCATATTCTTCACGATCGAATTCCCACGTTTCTAGTTGCCGCAAACGTATGACCGAAACCGAGACAAGTTACTTTAAACAACGAAATCGATTCGGTTGCAGAAGCCGCCAAGCTCACCGGCGTTTCCGCTGGTCGTATTCGACGTTGGCTCAAAGGGTATCGCTTCAAGTCCAAACCGAAGGATGGCTTTCCGCGGATGCTTTTCGCATTGTGCAGATCAATTCGCTGAATTTGGCGACGCTAGGTCGTGCGAGCAACACGTTATCGGGCTAAACGGCGGAGGCGCAACCGAGCACTGCCTTCGACCCCAGCCTGGGAGGAGCGCGGCTGTGTCCAACGGACCAGCCGCAGCGGCTACGAACGGCCGAGAGACTCGGGAATATCTACACCCCGAAAGGTTCGAGCGTGCTGCGGCTGATCTTCGACACAGCCGCGCTCCGGGGCAGTGCTCGGTTCCGCCCAGACCGCGGGGGAGAGGGCTTGAATCAGTAGTGGTTGAAATCATTTTGAATCAGAATTCCATGCTTCCTTCCACCTGCGCCGGTTTGGTAATGATCACCGGACGGACAACACCACCGACTGCATGATGAAACCTCCTCGCTTTCTGCCGCTCATCGCTTCGCTCTGTTTGAGTTCTCTGCTCGCGCACAGTGAAACCGAGTCTGAAAACCTTCAGTGCGCCGGCGTGATGCGTGCCTTGCGCGCCCCGCTTGAATCGGCCGACCACCGCAAGTACGCGCCCGATCGCAGCGCAGACATCCTCCACCTCGCCCTCGATGTCACTCCCGATTTCAAGCAGCGCACGATCGCCGCCAAAGCCACACTCACTTTCAAACCGATCGCCAAACCGCTCGACGAACTGCAGCTCGACGCGATTGATCTGGCGGTTCAATCCGTGAGTTCAACTGAAAAAGTGCTCGGTTACCAGATGACCGACAAAAAATTGATTGTGACCTTCGAGCAACCGATTCCAGCGGACAAGGAAACACGGGTCACCATTGAATACCGTGCCGAACCGACCCAGGGCCTTTATTTCCGCACGCCGGAAATGGGCTACAAGCCCGAGGACGCGCACCTGTTCACTCAGGGTGAGGCGATCGAGGCGCGACATTGGTATCCAGGTTACGATTCACCGAACGAAAAGTTCACCTCGGAAATCACCTGCCGCGTGCCAGACGGGATGGTCGTGCTCTCCAACGGCAAACTGGTTTCGGAAGAGAAAGATCCGGGAGCAGGTCTGGTAGCCGTGCGTTGGCTGCAAGATAAACCGCATGCGAACTACCTCGTCTCGCTGTTGGCGGGCTACTTTAGGAAGGCCGAAGACAAATACAAAGATATCCCGCTCGCATTCTACACGCCCGCGTCACAAATCAGCGAAGCGGCCTCCTCATTTCGCGACACCAGAGATATGATGGCCTTTTTTGAGCAGGAGATCGGTGTGCCGTATCCATGGGCAAAATACTCTCAGGTTTGCGTGAATGATTTCGTCGCCGGCGGCATGGAGAATACGAGCATCACCACGCTGACGGATAGCACTTTGTTTACCACCGCGACTGAGAATATCCGCGACAGCCAGGGATTGGTCGCGCACGAACTGGCGCATCAATGGTTTGGTGACCTCGTCACCTGCAAGGATTGGAGCCACGTCTGGCTGAACGAGGGCTTCGCCACGTACTACGCTCATCTTTACGACGCTCACAAGAACGGACGCGATGCGATGCTCTATGGACTCTACCAGGACGGGCGGGGCTTTCTTGACACGGCTAACGACACCAACTCAATCGTTCGTCGGAATTTCGATTCACCGGACGAACAGTTTGGTTTTCATGCTTATCCGAAAGGCAGTTGGGTCTTGCACATGTTGCGTTCGCAACTCGGCGAAGAACTTTACCGCCAGTGCATCAAGACCTACCTCGAGCGGCACCAGTACGGAAACGTCACCACGGAGGATTTGAACACGGTGATCGAGGAACTCTCCGGGCGTTCCTACGACCAATTCTTCGATCAATGGGTCTACCACGCTCACCATCCGGAGCTGAACGTGACCTACTCCTGGGACGAGAAAACAAAGCTCGCCAAAATTTCCATCCGCCAGACTCAGAAGCTCAGCGAGAACGTCCTGCTATTCAGTTTCCCGCTCACTGTCCGTTTCAAATCGAAAGCGGGCGTGGTCGACCGGTTGATTGCCGTCAAAGACAAGGAAGAGGATTTTTATTTTCCGCTCGCAAGTGCGCCGGAGATTGTCCGGCTTGATCCGGAATTTACACTGTTAGCCAAAATAAGTTTTAACGTCCCC
>JBDTOW010000393.1:0-4997 GCA_039933075.1 Verrucomicrobiota bacterium
CGGTTGCGCCGCTGGACGCGGCGCGGACGGCGCAGCGCACCGTCCCTACCTCCAACGGTTCATGGCCTCAATTCACACCCGGATTTTGGAGGCGTCCCTCTCCGTAAGCCGCGGCGTGCTGCCGGCATCTTGCCGGCAAAGGAAGCTTGGCTCCTGCCGACGAGACGTCGGCAGCACGCTGCTGGGACACGCGGAAATCAAACGATTTCTTCGCTGCGGGGATCCCAGCGCACCGTGTGCTGCTGGCGATAAGAGGCGATCGCCATCTGGCACGTAATCGCGGAACGAAACCCCACCTCGAATGGGCAGATCGGTTCCTGGCGGCTGCGCACACAATCAAAGAAGTTTTGCATATGCTTGCCTGTCGAATCCAAGTAGCCCATATGCTCAGGAATCTTGTCAGGCAACGCTGCGCTTTGATCCCCTCCACCGGTTTTTTCCCCCTGTGGGACGAACAGGACCTTATCGGACTCGTCGTGCATCACCGTGCCTTTGGTGCCAAACAGATAATCATGGCCTTCCCCATAATAGGAATTGCTAAACATCGAGTTCCACGTGAAGAGGATCTTTTCCGCGTGATTCATCGACACCGTCATGACGTCGGGCACCTCCATCTTTGGGGAAAGGTAATTGGCGCCAGTCATCGTTACCGTTTGTGGAATCTTCAGCCCCAGCACTGCGTGCCAAAAACCCACCTGGTGGACCATATTCTCGAATACATTCCCGCCGGAGTAATCCCAGTAAAAGCGCCAATTCGCATAACGCTGCGGGTCGAAAGGACGGCGCTTCGCCTCGCCTTCGAAGGCGGGCCAATCGATGTGCTGCGCGTCGCAGTCCGAGGGAATTTCACGGAGCCAGCCGCCGTAAGGGGCATTGCGATAATGATGGGCCTCGATGGCAGTGATCGTGCCCATGCGATCGGCAGTCGCCAATTCCTGGACTTTCCGGATTCCCGGACCACTGTTCATCTGCATGCCGATTTGGACCACGCGCCCTGAGCCGGCCAATGCTTTCCGCATACGCTTGGCGTGCGCCAGATTGAACGCCATCGCCTTTTCCTGATAGACATCTTTGCCCGCCTGGATCGCCGGGACGAAGTTAAGAGCATGTCGGAAGCTTACTTCCAAGATCTGAAAGGAGGGATATAGCGATTCGCATAGCGCGATGTTCCACAGATATCTTGAAAGCGCTTCATTCTGCGTTCCACCTGATACAGCGTATGAATCAAGCCGTGGTCTAGAGCATACCCTCTCCAGTTTGATATAGAAATCGGTTGAAGGGTGTTTGGTGGACGTGGTAATCTGAATGACAGTCCGGGGGCTATTCCTCTCCCAGCTTGAAAGAGCTGGTGATGAACCTCCGGTTTTTTATTTCCCCTCGAAACGTCCGTTAGCGGATATCACAATTCTGCGCTTCCAAAGCTTCAGCGTCTCGATCATTAAATTGTAGTCGTCCTCTGTCATCTTGGGGATCCGTATGACTTTGCCGTTTTCGAGTGGAAGCGACAGCTCCTCAGATGATGAAGTTGTTTGAGCTGGTTTGGTTGCTGGGGGAACCTGCGCACGCAACAGAGACGTGGGTGTTTGTGGCTTCGATGCTTGAGCAGAAGGCGCCATATCAAGCTGAGTATCTATTTCCTGGTTCACTATACTGGAGTCCACTAATTTGGCAAAGGCAATTGATTTTCGAAAATTCGACATACAAGCGTCTACGTATACCTCGTTGAATTTCCGATCAACAACGAGATATCGCTTAATCACAGAGTCATCCGGTAAATCGCCGTCGTACTTCTTCCAAAGCTCTGCGTGTATAGATGGATTCAAGGCGGCCTGAACGATTGCAGTCTTGTAATCCTCTGTTTCCGGGTCCGGATTGTAGATCAATTTGATTCCAAGATCTGACAACTTCATCGTTCGAGTAACCTTGGAGCCTTCTTCGATTAGCAAACCGTATTTCTTGAGCGCCGACGCAGCTGAAATCCCAGCACTGCTTTTTTCGTCATACCCCCAGTAGGTTCCAATTATATCTATTGGAACTGCGTGTCGATTCGCCTTTTCCCATACGTTGGCAGCCTTCAATAGGGCTTCTTCGAGATCAATGGCTGGATATGCAGGACTTCGCGTTCTTGGTTTATAGGTCTTTTTTGGCTTTTCATTACTCATAACACCAAGTATTATCGCGCATGTTCCGGACGTGTTCGATATTTATATCACGCAAAACGTGTTACAAAGTGTTGATATAACTGTTACAATCTGGAATTGTATTTATGTTTCATTGAGTGTTCGAGGAGATGCATTTATGCAAAGAAGAGCAGCGATGCAGCGTGAACGGGGGACTACGCAGTCCGAGGTGCAAAACAAACCGTGTGGCGAACATAGGTTGAAGTCTTCGATCTGATTGGTCATCCAAAAACCAAGCGTGCTTACCGATAACGTCATCGAGAAGGAAAAGACGATTCCGGCGAACGCTTCGTCGCCGTGCTTGAAGTGGCGGCCGTCGATTCAGCTGCGTGAGGGTTTTCGGATTGACAACCTCAAATTAAGACACTACCCGCCGGGCGGTTGACTTGACTTTGCGCTCTGTTAGCTTTTCTCAGCCGTATGGCCAACGATTCGCTAGCCAAACTCAAAAAGATTCAGGCCCAAGCCGAGGCCGTATTCACCGAAAGAGAAGAGTTGGTTCGCGATGAAAGCCGGCTCTCCCGGCCCCAGAAATTTCTCCACTTTTGCCTGCGCGTCTACAAAAGCTTCGACCGCAATCGCTGTCCGGTTCGCGCTTCGGCTCTGGCCTATGCCAGTTTGCTGGCGTTGGTACCCATGCTGGCGGTCGTATTAAGCGTTTCCAGCAGCTTACTGAAGAAGCAGGGAGAAGAGCCGATTTATCAGTTTGTCGAAAAGCTGGTTGACAGTTTGACTCCGAAGACCGGACTCACGATCACCGACTCGGCCACGACGCCCGAGGCCGCGGCGACCGCTAATGATCAGTCCGTCAAGACCCGCAAAGAGATCGCGCGTCGCATCAAGGATTTCATCGACAACACCAGGAGCGGCACGCTCGGGATCACGGGGATGGTGGCGCTGGTGTCCGTCGGCATCCTGATGTTGGGCCGGATTGAAGACACGTTCAATGACATCTGGGGCGTCACGAAGGGCCGCAGTTGGTTTGCTCGCGTCGTGCAGTACTGGGCAGCGCTTACGCTGGGGCCATTGCTCTTAATCGTGGCGGTGGGCTTGACGAGTGGCCCGCATTTGCAGGCGACCCAGGATGTCCTCGCCGAATTGCCATTGGGCATGGGGAAACTGGCGACATTCCTCTTCAAATTTCTGCCGTTCGTGATTTTGAGCGTAACTTTCGCGCTATTCTATCAACTGATGCCGAACACAAAGGTTCAATGGAAAGCAGCGTTCATCGGAGGGACAGTGGGCGGTTGCCTATGGCAGTTGAATAACATTTTCAGCGTGCTCTACGTTTCGCGCATCGTCACCAACAGCAAGATCTATGGCAGCCTCGGCGCGGTCCCGGTATTTATGATCGGGCTGTACGTGTCCTGGTACATCACGTTGCTCGGGGCACAAGTGACTTACGCCTTTCAAAACCGAAAGGTCTATTTTCAGGAGAAACAGGTCGAGAGTGTCAACCAGCGCGGACGGGAATTCATCGCCCTTCGCATGATGACAATCGTCGGCCAGGCCTTTCAACGGGGAGGCCGACCGCCGGCCACAACGGAAATTGCTCAGATGCTGGCGGTTCCCACTCGGCTGGTGAGTCAGATTTTTCAGGCCTTGCTCGGCGCGAAATTGGTGATCGAAGTCCGCAACGGAGATGCCGGATACGCGCCCGCGCGACCGTTAGCGCAGATCACGTGTCATGATATTTTGCACGCGCTGCGCGCCGGGCAGGGGCAGGAGTTGGCAACCCAGGATGATTCGATGCGCGAAGTGGTTCGCCAGGAATTTGAAAAGGTTCAACAGGCCGAGCGTGAGACCGCGGCAGCGACGACTCTCGAAGCGCTCGTCAACCGCGGTGAGGTTTCCCGGCAGGCTTGAAGCCCGGCAACGTCTCGCCGAGCGACTCGCAAAGAACTTGTAAGCGTAAAGCGAAGAACTAAGCTAAATAAAATTTTATGAACCACACTGACCATCGGGGTCTCAACCACAAATCGAAAACAGCCCGCGGATTCACCCTAATCGAACTGCTCGTCGTCATTGCGATCATCGCAATCCTGGCCAGCATGTTGTTGCCTGCTTTAGCCAAATCCAAAACCAAGGCTCAAGGAATCAAGTGCCTGGCCAACGGTCGTCAAATGATGCTGGCCTGGAGATTATACGTCGATGACAACCAGGACAAAGTGCCACAGTCCTTCGGGCCTTATGAGTGGGTGCACGGCTCGCTGGACTTTAATGGCGCTAATCGAAGCAATTGGGATCTTAACCAGGACCTTAAAAAAAGTCTCTTATGGTCCTATTGCGGTAACAACGCTGACATTTGGAAATGTCCCGCCGATAACAGCATGGTGAAATTCCAGGGCGTGAATTATCGCCGGGTGCGCAGTATTGCCATGAATGCCTGGTTCAATTCGACCGATGTGGACGGGTTCGGTCCGGGATTTCGGCAATACAAGAACATGAACGATGTTACTGATCCGGGGCCCAGCCGCACCTGGCTGTTCCTGGACGAACGGGAAGACAGCATCAACGACGGGGAATTTGTTGTAGGCATGAATGGTTATCCCGATAAGCCGAAGCAATGGATGATAGTCGATTTTCCGGCCAGTTACCATAACCGGGCGGCAGGCTTTTCCTTCGTCGACGGCCACTCTGAAATCAAAAAGTGGACGGATCAACGAACCATGCCCGCGCTCAAGAAAGGTCAGGACCTCGCCTTGAATGTCCCATCACCCAATAACCAGGACGCTTTTTGGATGATGGACCGATCCACTCGGAAGAAGTAAGACGACTCTATCGGAGCGCGGTGTTATTTGGACTGCGGGAACATGT
>JBDTOW010000394.1:0-4996 GCA_039933075.1 Verrucomicrobiota bacterium
GCACTTGCCGGACCGGGTACGGCTTTGCGTTGGACCCTTCGCGTTGAATGTTTATCCGCTCAATGACCCCAATCCGGGTGAAGATATGATGGCATTTCCTGAAATGCGCATGCGAGCTCCTTTTGCCTCGAGCAAATGGCACAATTCGTCGAAGCGAATGTTCGCATCGGAATCGCTGCGCAACAATTTTTGGAGCGTTTTCTCAACACTCATTTAATTTTGACACGTTCAATCGCGCTTTCAGTTTGGCGAGAACGCAGGTGAAGTCAACCGCGTTGGGCTGTGGCAGCAGGGCTCAACGAAAGGGCTTCAGCTGGTTGGAGCCCCTTCCACCCACCGCGGTCGTCTCAAGGCGGCAACATGAACGACATGGCCGCGTGCAGGCAGACGCCGAGGGGCAGGGCAAAGGCGCGCAGGTCATCGAGGGAGTGGAAGCGTTGGTTGGACATAAAAACTGTACGTCGAGGAGTGTTTTCTAATTGAATGGACAGACCTGAAGGCTGGCGGATCAGCATCCGCCGGTGTGAGCGTCGAGTTGCGACTCGCGGCGTTGTTGCCGGTCACGCCAGACGCGCAGTGCCAGTGCCAGCGCCACCGCAACACATCCGAGAATCCACCAGTGCATCTGATGCACCATCACCTCGGCGAAATCCGCGAGCCATTGGGTCTTGACCCAATCCTTCGCGGTTGTGCCTGCCTCGGTCGCACTGGCGACGATGCCCACCGCATAGTCACGCGCCACGGCGGCGAATCCCACCGCGCATTTCACGCCGACGGCGGCGCATCCGAGCGCCCACCAGCCGAACGCCAGGCTGCCCAAAGCGAACACGCCGAAGGCGACGCCCCAAAACACGCTCAAGCTCAACACGCCCACGGTGAGGGCGCCCACGGCAATCGGCGCGGCCGCAACCCCGCCGAACGCGAGGAACGGGCTGACAGCGATGTCGCCAACCGCGATCCACCCGCAGACCGGGCGAGGCCGATGCCGATCCGAGCTGTTGCCACCCCAGGCCATGGCGAACAATGGCAGGCCGAGAAGGCGCAGCTCGGATTCAAAGTATTTCGGAAGGCGCAGTTGTTTGCCTTGGACGGCCAGCACTTTGGCGTAGGCCTCGTCCGTGGTATTGGTCGCGATACGGATGCGTTTCACTTCGCGATCCATCCGCTGGCACATCAACATGATCCCGCCCACCAACACGGCTGTCCAGGCACTGACCCCCAACACCAGCCAGGCCGCCGAGGCCGTGTAAAGCTTGCCTGCCTGGCTCAAGACGGCTGCCAGCCCGATGCTCATGACCAGGCAGAACACAATAATCCCGTAACGCGCGTAGCGGAGGATGCAGTCGCGCTCCTCCTTGGACCGCGCGGTAGAGGCCGCGGCTTTCGTTCCGAAGTAGGCGCAAACCAGACCAATGAGCGGCCCAACGAACGCGCCCAGGCCGAGCTTGGCCAGAAGGCCTTTTCCGGCGGCGCCTGCGCTGCCACCGGTGGCGGCTCCCGCCGTGAGCGCCGCACTGGCGGCCGAGGCGGACGCCATGGGCAACGCCACCAACACGCCGACCGTAAACGCTGCCGTCGGACCCGTTCGCGTGAGGGTCGATTCCACCAGCGCGGTCATTTCCTCGCGCAACATCGTGCGCCCGCGCGACAGCCGTTGCTTTACCGCTTCCTCGGAGAGTCCGAGTGAATTCGCGACCTCCGCAACGGATTGTCCCTGACGATAGAAAAGCACCATCGGCTCGCGGTAGGTCTCGGGCAATCCCGCCAGCGAACGCCAAAGCAACGTCTCCTCCTCGTGTGTGACCGCGTGCGCGGCCGGGTCGGCGTCCGCTGTCGCTGGCTCGGCCACCAGGTCCAGGGACTCGGCCGGACCGCCACGACGTTGCTCGCGACGCGAGGCGTTGGCCGCGAGGTTACGGACGATGCCGCACAGCCAGGCGCGGAGTTTGGATGGTTCACGCAACTCGGCCAACTTCTGCCAGGCGGCGACAAAGGTTTCCTGGGCGAGATCCTCGGAGCGGGAGAGGTTGCCGCAAGCGCTATAGGCGAGCGAGCAGATCAGGGATTGGTAACGCTCGACGATCCTCCCGAAAGCCTCGCGGTCACCCGCGCGGGACTGCTGGCAGAGTTGGTCGTCGGACATCACGGTCAATGTGGTTTGGTTTAGATTCATCGTTTATCTGTGGCCGCGAAAGTCAAAAAGGTGACAAGGAAAAGTGCGCCAGCCGCGCGGCCTTGGGCATACCGTCGTGTCTTACTTGCCGCGGGATGCCTTGTCGGAGGTGACAAAGCGACGTATCGCTCGTCCAGTCCCGTCCGCCAAATAAACGACAACGGGTGGACCCAAGCCATTAATTACATCAGGCACCCGGTCGTCGCGATGGACCCGCTCCCCCCGTAATAGCGCGTTTACCTCTCGCCGAACTTCTTCGCTCATTTTGATTAACGGCGGGCACGGCCTCATGAATCCTTCACCCGCGAATTTGCGTGTCGCGTCAATTCCCAGCTTCGTTCCAATCGCGATTTCAGAAGTTGCATGGTCCAGAACATCGGCTTCCCTTATGGAAACGAAATGCAACCCAGTTGCCGTTGGGACGACGGGTTAGTCGGCAAGTGGCCTCAGATTTAATACAGAATCGAAGGCAGAAACGCGCCGCGCGGTTCGTTGTAAAGCCCGGCGCTCATCAACGTCATTGGCTGTGTAACGCGCAGGCCCTGGCTCAAACACCAGCAAAACACCTCGCTGTTCCGAGTTGGCAGGAGAAATCCCGGGCCGGCGATCTCGGTCGCCGCGGCGATCAATGCTTTCAAATCATCGTTGCTCTCCGCCACCGCGTGGGCAAAGAATCCAATGGCCGTCGCGTAGCCCGTGATGCGACCCGCGCACTCCACGACAGTTGCGGTTTTTTGCTGAATCGCGCTTCGCAACTCGGAGTTTCGATCATGCCCGTGGATTTTGCGGCACAATTGATTGCAGCACGTCGGTTTCTGTGGCTGGACGAACGGAATATCCGGCCAGGTATTGCTTGAGCGGAGCGCCGTGAATCGTGGCGAGCGGTTCGCGGACTTCAAACCCGAGCTTCGTGTAGAGCGAAAGCGAGCGATTGTGAAACGCCGCCTGCACGAGCCGCACCCCGGCGAAGTTCTTTTGCGCGGCGCGCGCCAAAACATTCTCCATGAGCCGCCGCCCCACACTGGCGTTCTGGCTGGCCAGATCAACCGCGATTGGACCAATGCCGGCAATCGCATCGCCTTCCCAGAGAAAATTGCTGCCGACAATTTTCCCATCCACCTCGGCCACCACCGAATAAACATCCGGTCGCGCCAGCAGCCACGTGAGCAAACCCGTCGCCACTTCCGGAGATGGAAAATCTGGCGGGAAATTGTGCTCTCGAGAAATCGTCGTGAAGGCGTTGAAACAAATCTCGCCGCAACGCCCCGCGTCGCTCGCTTGTCCCGGTCGCAAACTCAGTTTCATGATGCCGCGAGCATACAAGGTTGCTGAATCCGACGCAGCCGAAATTTGATTCCATTCGGGCTTGTTCCGGCGCTGCCGCCGAAGTGATCAGTCGTCCCGGAAGGCATGGATTGGCCGCAAACGTGCTTTGCAATCCCAAAGGGATTGTGTCCTTCAGCCCAAGGTTGCGAGGAACAAGCTACCTTGGGCCAGGATTCGAAATGGAATTCAACCGCAACGCGGTTGTGGCAGGCGCACCGCACGACGTCGTTCAACCACGATCTCGGGGAAGTTCATCTTGAAGATGGGCAGGAAGAGTTTCACGCGGCTTTCAATTCGGGCAAAATGTCTTCAAGGCTTGGCCAACTCGGCGAAATGAATCTGAACTCCTGGTGATCTACGAAAACCAGTCGTTGACGCCCTCCCCCACCGGCGTAGGGTCGAGGGAAATGAACCAGCCGCAAAAGCAATTCCCCGGAGCGAACAAATTCCTCACCCGCGAAAATCGCCCCGGCTGGGAAATCTAATGTCAAATTCGATTGAACCGCGATCCACCTGCGTGGGTAGGACAGGCGCTTCGCCTGTCGCGCTGGGCGCCCTGCCTGGCGCAATGACGAATCGTTTTTTCACCACAACAAAATTACCAGGCAGCAAATGCTTATGACTCCAATTTCAAGACGGAAATTTATGGAAAAAGTTGTGATCTCTTCGGGCGCGGCCGGTTTTCTGGCCGCCGGCGCCTCAAAGCTTTCAGCCACTCCGCTCGGCCTGCCCATCGGCAGCCAGGTCTGGCCGACGCGTTCGATGATCAAGGACTTTCCAGCCTACGTGAAGATGATGGCCGACATCGGCGTCACTCGGCTCGAACTCTGTTCCCCGGTTGGTTACGGCGCCGAATTTTCCTCTCTCGCGAATGGAAAAGAAGTCGCGCGCATCCTCGCCGATCACGGCATGAAATCGCAGAGCTCTCATTTCAGCATGGAAGAGCTGCGCAAGACCCAGCAAAAGAGCATCGACTGGGCGAAAGAAGTCGGCATCACGCAAATCATCACCGCGACATTGGGCGGCGGCAACAACCCGACCCTCGACCAGGTCAAAAAAGCGGCCGACGAATACAATAAGATCGCGGCCGTCTCGGCCGCCGCCGGCCTTCAGCAAGGCCTTCACAACGAGGGCTTCGAATTGTCGATGGTGGACGGCAAGCGCACCTACGATCTCTTATTGGACCTGCTCGATCCGAAACTGGTCAAATACCAATTCCAAATGTCAACGATCACCGCCGGCTTCGTTGCCGCGGAATACTTCACGAAGTACCCAGGCCGCTTCTACTCGATGCATCTTCAAGACATAAACATGAAAGCCCCAGCCCCTGCCGCAGAGGAAGCTTCCCCGCGCCAGCGCTACCCGCAAGTGGGGATGGGCAAAGGCAGCATCGACTGGGTAAAAACCTTCACCGCCGCCAAAATCGGCGGTGTCAAAAACTACTTCGTCGAACAAAACTGGGAACTAACCCAGCAAAGCGTCGCCTATCTCAAAACC
>JBDTOW010000395.1:0-4996 GCA_039933075.1 Verrucomicrobiota bacterium
GTCCGCCGACAGCACGCTCACCGGCCCGGCGTAGCCTTCTTCGATCAGTTGCGAACCCTGTCCAATTGGGGTCAGAGTATTGGTGGTGCTGCGACCGGGAATGACGATCACCACGCCCGGATCACTTAACGCAACCTTCAGGTCGGCAATCAGCGAATCGAGATCGTGCGCGTTGGCGTTGCGATCCAGCACCAGCATGTTGGTTAGCTTTAGAGCCTCTTCATAGACGAGGTCCATGCCGGCCAAACCGCCAGCCTTGAAACCGAACGGTGTCCAATCGTTGATGCTGTACGCCCTTGAACCCTGCGCCACTTCCATGATCAACCGGGCCAGCTTCTCACGTTGGCCCAACTCCCCCTTGTCGTACGCCAACTGCGACGGACGATTGAGATCGCTGTTATCGTATTTATTCTGGATCAGGTAAAAGGCTGTGCAAGTGGCCAAACCTTCCTGGGTCAGCCGCAGCGCCATGTCAACCAGGTTTATCGCCGTGTCTTGCGCATGGCCCGCGGTGGACATCATGGTCACCAGCCATCGACGGATGTGCCAGGCAGTCAGCATCTGCTCACGCTTATCTTTATCTTCCACGGTAAGATTCAACCCAGCCTCTGAGCGAAGGCGAAGCGGCTCGCCCCCCACGACGAGTTGCAGCGGGTGCCAGAGCGTCACATCACATTTTTTCTCGAGCTCATACAGCTCAGCGAACCACTGCGACAACGCCTTGTCATCGGGGAGAGAATGCATCCTGGACAGCAGGCGCATCCCCCCGGACCCGAGCTGATCTCGCAGAACAGTCAGTCGCGTCATCAGCAATTCCGGCGTGAGCTTGTGGAAGGAGAGGTCGTCGCCACTCATGTAGACGATGCCGAGAGTGCGGCGAGCGTCATTCCGGAAGTCCTCCATCAGATTCTGATCGCGCGCCTGCCGCGACGCGGCCCGCCGGCGATAGAGCGGAAGGTTGCGCAGCCAGGCCAGCGCTTCGGACTCGAACGCCATCAGGGCCAATCCAGACGTTACGAGAGCGAATGTGAGTACCGGCTGGGTGTCAAAAAAGTCAGCGACGGAGTTGCTCAAAAGCCGGAGGACCAGGTAGAGGAGGGCAGCAAGGCCGCCGAGCACTTTAACTGGATAGAGCGACAGAGCTGAGCTGACCGAGACAAAAAGAATGAACAGGCCAAAACGAAGGAGGTACATCGTGTTCCAAAAGAGGAGTCCTCCAAGGATCAGACCGAGATTCCAGTCGCGAGCATAGGTCTCTTGAAACCAGACTTCCAACGCCTGCTTATACATGTAGCTGCCGACAACAAAGAATACCGCGTTGAAGATCACGTAGAACATCACGGCTTGGAACATCGGCAGCAGGCCACCGGTCGGCACCGATGGCTGAAAGTGGTACTTGATCGAAAGCCAGATAAGCGAGGCCGGCTGGGTCGGCACGAAGTTCAGTTGATTAATGAATCGGCTAAGGGAAGACACATTGCGATCAGCCGAAACGTGGTCCTCGAGCCACATGCTGAACTGAGAGACGGCCAGGGGCACCAGGGTGGCTGCCGCTTCCACCAGGAGGATCACCGCCACGGCGCCTTTTACGAGCATGAATGTGGCAAAGGTCGGGGCTTCCGACCGGAACAGCAGAAAGGCCAGTCCGGCCATTCCCACTGCCCGCAACATCCAACCCACTCGTTGATACCCGAGCGGATTCCAGAGCCGTCCACGGCGCAGGGCGGGTGTGGCAGCCTGGAACTCCCGGCCGAACAGGCTGGACACCGTCTCATCCAGTGTCATTCGCGGTTCGTTTTGCGAACGTGTTCTCCACCGATATCGGTATTCCTCAAGATAATAGGCTGCGGCGCTCGATGCGCATCCCAGGAACAACGGCACCGCCCAGTACAATGAATGTTGCCAATCCAGGGCCAGGTCAGTGGCGAGTTGCTTCAAATACGGATAAATGCCAAGTCCGCCCACCTCATGGTTGTGCCAAATCAACGCCACCAACCCCATCAGGAGGAAATGGGGAAGGACCTTGGCCATCTCCAACAAATACGGGTGAACAGGAAACAATTGCTCGCGCTGTTTAAACGACTTGAAGCCTTTGATGAAACTTTCGACGTGCTCGCGGGGAATCCCGAGCCGGCGTTCCATTTCCTCAACTGTCCGGGTCAGGCTTGCACCGGGCAGTTGGATGATCAAAAGATCAAAGGCGGTTTTCTGATCCGGAACATCAAAGGCGGCGCGCGCGTCGAACAGTTCAGATCTCCGGCGGACGCCCACTGTCCGAAGCACCAGCTCAATCTGATCGCTGACTCCGGTGAACGCCGCGGTCTGCGGGTTCGTTCTAAATTCTTTGATCAAGGCGAGCAGCCCCAAGTGCGATTCCGAAAAATAAAGAACCAGGCGCGACCAGATGTGGTTGCTGTCCTCATTTTCCTGGAGTGGATCCGCTTTTCGGCGCCCGTCTTTCTTGCCCGCTTTGACAACCCAGCGGGAGTAAATCCCGACCATCACAGCAAACTCGTCCATCCCATTGAGCCATTCATCACCTCCATATTCCACAAGCCGCGGATCGTTCTCCGACCAACCATTCGCCAAACGCCGCCATTCGAGCACCAGCTTGTAGATCGCGCGCAATTGCATGTGGAAGTTTTGCTCGACCGCGCCGTTGGAGTAACGCGTCCGCTCGGTTCGGCCCGGTGCGCGCATTCCCAGAACACGCTTGGCCCAGCGCTCCTCCGCTTTCTCCATGACCTGATCGGAAACGAGAGGGCCGGAGGTTGTCCCGGCAGCAGTTTTCAGACGGTGCCGCTTGCGCAGCGCGCTAAGCGACCACCAAAAGAGACTCACCAGGATGATTGCCAGATAGAAACCGGCGGCTGTCCAAACGAACCTGGTAATGTCACCTTCCTGAACAGGTTCAAGCTCGGGACCAGTTCCGCGGGGAAGGTTGGTAGGCCACGCTTGCCCCGCTTGCTCGGCGTTCACGCCGAGAGTCTCCGGCCATTCGGCCAGCACGTTGGTTCGTCCCGAGCCGACGCCAGTTTGCGTGGTTGGATAGATCCAGGATCCCTGGCCGGTCGACAGGAGTCCGTTTGTTCCCGCCGCGGTGACGACAACTGGCCAATGGTTGCTTTGGTTCAGTCTGGCCAGATTTTGTTCGGCGAACACTTGGGCCTGTTGGTAGCCTAATTGGTTGGCCACGCGAGCGAATCTCGCGGTCAGTTCGGTCGAAATCGCGTCTGGGCGCTGCAGCGGGATGCTCCAATCGATTCCCCACGTTCCATTGACCGTTACTCCGTGCGTGCGCGCCAGATTATCGAGCCATGATCGGTTCACCGCCTTGCTGATACCGAGGTGATCCATCGATTCGATGAATGCCAGCCAGTCCTCCGCGGCAGTCCAACGTTCTGCTACCAGCGAGTTGGTTTTTGCATGGACATCCTGGATTTCGAAAAGTCCTTTCGGCACAACGCCAGTGCGCAATACGTGAGGCAGGATGTTGTTGGAAAGCCATGCTGCCTGCTCGCCAGCGGCGCGCGTGACCCGTTGTTTCCATTCCGGTTCAAAGGGAAAGTGATCCAGATTCCGCGCCAGCAAATCGAACAGGAGGTACGCGCGGGCATTGCTCTTGAGCGAAAAAGATCTGGCTTCCGGCCATAACATTATGCCATGCCAGGCGACCGGACTCTTGACCGGGCGCTCCGTGATCCCTCGCGGCGACGCTACGTTTTCAAGGTCCGGCCGGAAGTTCGTGAGGAGCAGGTTAATCAGGTTTTTGCCGAACTGCAGAGCGTCCTCCGCATCACCGGTCGCCATCCCAAGGCAAAATGCCGCGCGGGCGATGGCCAGTTGCGCCGCGGCAGTCCTCGGTGAATCGCTGGGCCGGTCGTATTTCGGCTCCCGGGTCAGGGACGCTCCGTTTATTGCGTCATAAGCGGAATGCAGCGGTTTTCTTCCGCCTTCGGATTTCTTCGAGTAGAAGTCCAACAACCCGCGAGCGAGCGAGGTATCATTGAGCTTCACGGCCAGCTCGATGATGGCTCCTTCCTGGACGGTATCAACAAACTGCTCGACATCGGTTCCCGGGGACGTCGGAATTAATCCGGTTTTCAGGAAACGGCCCGCCAGTTTCGCGCGCTCGTGGAGATGGCGAATCATTTCTGTCTGGCTAAACTTCGAGACCACGGCGACGTTCGTGCCGCCGAAGTCCTGTTTCCAGGGAACTTCCCGCCCGGAAATGAGAGCGCTCGCCAAGATCGGCAAGCGATTGATCGCCGCAGCTTGGAAACCGGCGGATTCCGTTTCTTGCGCGAGCCGGGCGAATTCGGTGTGCCCCGGAGAGACACCGAAGACAAATTGAAGGAACCGATCCGCACCCAGAGTGAATGCGCTGGCCGCGAAACGGTTTTCCAGGCGAGCCAGGGCAGTCGAGAATCCGTTGTGGCCTTTGGAAAGGGGAATGGCAACATGATAGCCACGACCGAAAGCCAGCTTCCCCGCGGAAAGCTCGTCCTCAAGAATTCGGGCGCGAAAAATCTCCAGCTTCGGCGTTTCAAATCCGTTGGCTACGGTAAAGACTTGCCTGTCCCCGGTATCGACCGTCTCGTAGAATTCGAGGAACCTGCCATCGTCAGCCGCCAACGCGTAAAGCGGACGAGGCCAATCGAGGTCAGCATTGTCAATCAGGTGGAGAATCGGGTAGTACGGCGGCTCCGCGCGTGGGCTCACAGTGCCGATCGTCACGCCCTGATATCGCAAGAAAGAGGTGCGGCCGCGCTGTGTCCGAATTTCATTTTGCGAGCGCTGAATTTTTGTCTGGGTCAGCGTTTCCAATCGAGTGGAGTGGGGCTGGTCGTCGTAGAGGAGCAGACGCCTTTGCTCTGGGACGAGGGCCGCACCGCGGTGGGCCAAACGATAGAGCGGTGAAACGCGAACGGTGCTTTCCGGGGTGAAACCAACCGTCAGATCCAAAGCAGCCAGCCGCTGGACATCCAATCCTAAT
>JBDTOW010000396.1:0-4982 GCA_039933075.1 Verrucomicrobiota bacterium
AGAGCTTTTGCAATGCTGAGAGACGCGATTGATGCCCGTACTGCCTGCGCCTGGCCTTCGAGCTGTTACCAGAAAGGATGAAGTTCATAAGATCGGCTTGTGAGGTTTGTAGGTTTGGTTGTCGAAAGCCGAGGATTGGTGCGGTCATTTGCATTTGATCGGCGTAGAGCCGTGGCCGAGGAATCCACCGCCCAGAGAGCGCCGTCGCTATTTGGTTGAAGGATCCCAATGTTTCCGCCGGATGTGCTCGGTGCTCGCCGCGGGATTAAGCGGGGACCAGCGGGCTGGACGATGGTCACGGCCGGCGGATCAGCAAAAACGCAGATGGTTCCCAGGGAAAACCAGACGAGTGCCAGCAAGAGGCCCCGGATGTTGATGTATTGGAAACCCTTGAAAATAAAGGAAGAGGAAGTTTTCATGCGATCCTTCAAGTTCGCCCGGTAGATTCCTTGGCTTGGGATCGTTACTAGCAATTCATACCAACAATAATCAGATGGTAAAGCAAATTGAGAATCAAAAAATGAGAGCAGTTCTTATTCCCGAATCCTTTGCGATGCCGTGCGTGCTCAATCAAGATTTCCAGATTGATTTTGGAACAAGAAACGGGATTTGAGAAATTGGCTGTGCGAAAGCGTCCTCACGTAAGAGTCGCCATTCGGGACTCCGAACGCGACAATCGAAGCGCGGGGCGTTTTGTTTGGCAGGAGCGCCGATTCCCAACCCGGGGGGAATTCCAATTCCCCGCTGCGATTCAAGATCGACCAACCACCGAGTCGAGCGGCGTTTCGACTTGAATCATGGCACGATTTCCACGCGATATAGACGGGTCGTCCGGTTATCGCCGCCGGAGTCGAGCACTTGCACGCTGGATCCGGTGCCGGCGACAATACTGCCGAGGGCCGTCCAGGAATTGCTGGGGAAAAAATCGTTGAACTCTATCTGGTAGGTCTTGCCCAAAATCGAGTCGAAAGTGAGAGCAATGTCGTTTCCGTTTGGCGCGGTCGAGGTGATGCGCAACGCGCTGATTGGATCAAGCGGATCGGTGCCGGCGACAAACTCCTGGTAATTGGTAAAGCCATCGCCGTCATCGTCACGATCAGCATCACTCGCGTCGTTGGGATTCAAACCAAACGCCAGTTCAAAGTCATCGGGCATGCCGTCGCCATCGGTGTCGGTGGACAACCCGATGGTGATGCTGAACGTCTGCGCGGCGGTAGTGTCCACGCCTCCATAGGCGGTGCCGCCGTTGTCGTGAAGTTGGACCGTCACCGTTGCCGTGCCGCGCACGTTAAATGCAGGGAAGAAATACAACGTGCCGGTGGTATCGACGGCGGGCTGGACCCAGAAATAGCCTGGATGGTCGTTGCTGACAATGAAATTGAGCGACTGCGCCGATTCACTGGGCGGCCCGACGCTGATCGCCGTGGCCCAATCGCTGACTATTTGCCATCCTGCGTTTTGTGCGACATTTTTTTTGGATCCCTCGGTGAAGCTTGGCTGGACATTTGGCAGGTAGTTCAAATCGTCGGTAACGACCAGACGATCCAGACGAGTATCCGGGTCCCGCGCGCGGAAACGCAGGGTGTGAGCTCCAGCATTTAGGGTAAAGATTCTCGGGTTGAGCGTCAGCGAAGGACCGCCCGCCCGCCCGTTGATCCGGCTCCACTGCCACAGACTCGACCACGTGCCTTCAGCCACGTCATACACATCCTCTGCGCCGCCGTCCGTCGAGACAAAAAACGAATCATGAGCCGAAGAACTGGCCAGCACATGACACCAAATCACGTACTGGCCCGGCGCAGAAATGTTCACGGTGTACGACATGCTGCCGAGCCCGTTGCCGGGCGAGGAGACGTAACGTCCTCCTGACGCCAGCGGATCGGCGGCAACTGTCATTGGCGAAGTAAGAGTCCCGGACTCGGCTTCCAAGCGAATCGCCGCCCCGTACTCAAAGGCGCCAATGTCGGCGCCATTAATCGGCCGAGGAAAACCGCGCTGATCCGTGTTCAGGCCACCGCTGATTCCGGCGTCGATTGCCGGACTGTCGGGCAGCAGTGCCTGTGTTGGTGTAGAGCCGCCATTGTTCTGGAGGGGACCGAGCAAGGGATCGATGCCAAGGAGATTTCCGGTCGTAATTCCCGAGATGACCGTACCTGAAGTGTTTCCGATCAAATTATACCCTTGCGAGGTTAATGCGCCAGAGAAGTCGGGCGCATCACCCGCCGCCGTCGGGCATGAGAAGCAAAACGGGTCGTCGACCGGCTCATACATTGTCGCATTGCCGGCGATGATCGTATTTTGGCAATTCACGGTTCCCCAATTCATCACGCCGCCTCCATTGGCTCCATAGTAGTAGCCCGTCACTAAGTTACCGCTTATTGTACAGTGGTTTAGATTTAGCGTGCCTGTGTTGGCTATCCCTCCACCGTCCGAGTTATCACCATTATTATTGCTCACGGTACTATTGTTTAAGGTAAGCAGGGAGCTATTAAACAACCCTCCACCTGTACCGGAACCGTAATAATCTCCAGTAGAATTTCCATCGATGGTGCAACTGTTGACCGTGGCTTGGCCACTATTCCATAGACCGCCCCCCACCGTACCGCCGTTGCCGCTCACTCTGCAATTGTCCACTACTAACGTTCCGTTGTTAAATATTCCCCCGCCTCCTCCGCGGAAAGATCCATTTCCGACTATCTCAGAGTTTGACAGAGTCAGCGAACCCAGATTTACAATCCCGGCTGCGGTCCCGCCTGGGAAAGGACCAAAAATGAAGCCATTGGTAATGGTCAAACCGGCAATGCTAACCGTCCCGCCGGAAATCGTAATGACGGTGCCAGACTTATTTCCATCAATGATGCTGATCCCCACCCCTGCTCCTTGCAAGGTGATATCCTTGTTGATAACCACGGTGTCGAGGGAAACTCCAGCGGGAATAAGGACCGTGCTGCCAGGAGCTGCCGCGTCTACGAGACTCTGGATCGGCCCCACCACGGTAAAATCGGAACCGGCGGTCGTGCTCAGCCCTCCGTTATCGGTTGCGATAGCACTGACCGTATAGCTGCCCCGGAACAGGTTAGTCAGAGTGAACCTGTACGGCGGCGCAGTAAAATTAGTAGATATGAGCGCCCCCCCAAAGATATCGAAGTGCACCTGGGTCACAACGCCACCAATTTGGCTGGCAGTCGCCTGAATGGTCACGTTAGTGGGGTTTGCAAACGATGTCCCCGCGACGGGTTGGTCGATGGTAAGAGTCGGCGGATGAACTACCCTGACGTTATCAATCAAGGCTGTGTTATCGCCCAATGGGCTGATAATATAATCCGCGCCGCAATCCGCCGACAAACACGAGTTCATGGCAACGAACCGCAGAGTGTGAGTCGTTGCGGTCGCGGTAAAAGGTGACGTGGCAAAGTCCTGGAACGATGTACTGCGGGCGACCGGATCGAATGGCATACAGTAGCCGACCACCGTGTTATCGATCAGGACGTTGAAATCCTGTCTGTTCTGGGTAATCGGCCAACGGTCTGCAGCCGCAAACTTGACCACATAGGTCTGGCCCACGGTGAAGCCGTTTATCGTCTGGCTTATCTCAGAATTGAACCCTTGGAATGATTCGAGTATGGCTGACTGGACGCCATCTTCTTGCGCTTGGGCGCCAAACTCGCTGTTTTGGCCAGTAATCCCGGAATATTGGGTGAAGTTCCAAGAAGCGCCAGCGGGCTGGTAACCGTAGCCTCCAGCTAAATCCGGAGTTTCGAAGCTGCCGTTTTGGATGGTTTGACCGGAAATAGAGGATCGCCACAACAGTCCAACACAGAGTGCCGCCAAAGTTAGAATGGCACGAGTGTTTGTTTTCATTTCCACCTTGTTCAAGTCGAGCACCGGCGGTTGGTGACCCAACCGCAAGCCGGCCTGAATCCAATCCTAAGCAACAGCTCCTCCATGGGGAAGTTTGATTTGATTGCCTAAACCTTGGTCGTGGTACGAATAATTGCAAGCTCCAAAGATTGGACGCGCATCGGTGCATCGGTGCATCGGTGCATCGGTGCATCGGTGCATCGGTGCATCGGTGCCATGAACCATTGGAGGTAGGGACGGTGCGCTGCGCCGTCCGCGCCGCCCAGCGGCGCAACCGTTCCGCCCGCTGCTGCGCGGGTGGGGACACCGCAGCCCGATGTCCCTACCAGATTCAGGTTCAGGGAAAGCTCTGCAACGAGTGGAGCCGAGCTTGGCTACCCGAGGATAGCTGCGCTTATTTGCATTTGATCGGCGTGGAGGCATTGCCCGAGGAATCCACCGTCCAGAGCAGCGCGTCGCCGTTGAGGTGAATGGTCGCAATGTTTCCGCCGAATGCGCTCGGCGCTTGCCGTGGGGTCAAGCTGGGACCATGAGCGATTTCAACTTGATCGCCGTTGTGGAACGGTCCGGCCACGAAGGTGCCGACTGAACCCTTGATGTAGATCAGCGGATCGGAATCGCAGTTGTCGGTCGCCAGCAATTGGAACCAACCAACGATGCGCGGCGGATTACTTAGAAGCACTGGCTTCTTGACGACCGCGTAACTGGCCACCGGGGGTTCGGTGTCGTTGACTGTCACATTGAAACTGCACGTGCCAATGTTGCCCGCGGCATCCGTGCCTGTGCAGGTGACCGTCGTTGTGCCGGCCGGGAAAACGGAACCGGAAGGCGGATTGCAAACGACGACGACGTTGGCAGTGCCGCCGCTGACGAGAGGTGCCGGGTAATTCACAACCGCCGAACACTGGCCAGGGTCATTATTCGCCGCGATGTCAGCCGGGCAGGTGAGGGTCACGTCCGGCGCGCCGAAGTCCAGCTCGTACGCTCCGATGTCAGATCCATCAGCCGCATTCGGCACTGAAGGTATGTCAATCGGGCGAGGAAAACCGCGCTGATCCGTGTTTGGGCCGCCGCTGATTCCAGCGTCGATTGCCGGACTGCCTGTCAGCAAAGCGTGCGTG
>JBDTOW010000397.1:0-4978 GCA_039933075.1 Verrucomicrobiota bacterium
GAGACCCAGAAATCTGATGATTTTATTTTTATCAATCCCTTGTTACTGACAGAAAGTAAAAAAAATCCTTTTGTCAAAGAGAAACGGAACACAGATATTGATTTTGGATGTAATCAAAGTCATGTACTCTCAATGCAACTGCGTTATCCCGTTTCTTATACGATAGAAAATCTTCCAAAGAATATTATGGTAAGTGCTCCTGACTCCAGTTTTTTTTATAAAATAACTTATTCATCCAATGCTCAAACAATTTATATATCCCAGCTATTCGAAATAAAAAGAGCCATCTACACGAAAGATGAGTATTCAGACTTTGTGGCCCGGCTTGAGTTCAAACTGCCTCCCGGCGGCAACAACGGGTTGGCGATTCGCTATCCTGGTTCTGGCGACACTGCCTACGTCGGAATGTGCGAATTGCAAGTGCTCGATAACAGCGCCGAACAATACAAGAAATTGGATCCGCGCCAGTTCCATGGCTCCGCCTACGGTATGGCTGCCGCTCGTCGCGAATTCCTACGGCAGGTGGGCGAGTGGAATTTCGAGGAAGTCACTGTCAAGGGGTCAACCATCAAGGTGGAACTGAACGGCACCACAATCCTTGAAACCGATCTCAGCAAGGTAACCGACTTTATGGATGGCAAGTCCCATCCCGGAAAAGATCGAAAGTCGGGCCACTTTGGTTTCGCCGGACACAACGACCCAGTGCAATTCCGAAACATTCAGGTCAAACCTTTGCAGTGAGAACCTCCCGCGATAATCCATCACTCCGTTTGTGAAATCGGCGATCCTATGTGGCTCCAAGACTGCATCGAACGGATCGATTTGCTACGGCCCGAACACTTTAGAAAGCGAAAATAGCAGAGCGGAAATAGTCCTCGCGTTCCGGATTCGACGCTGTCAGGCGCGATAGATCCCTCCAAAACCCGCGTAGGAGTCTTTAATCTATTGATGAGCGTGCCGATAGTTTCACTATGTCTGGTCGAACGGATGATCTGAGTTCACCAATTCGAATCGAAGTGATGATGGATGGCAAGCCGCTGGAATTGCCCGAGCACGTTAGAGGATCGCTGACGGCAATTCGTTCCTACTTGGAATCATTGGCGTTACAACACGGCCGGGTCGTGTCGTTTTTTACCGTGGATGCAATCATCATAAACATAATGGAGGAATCGTCCGAAATCAGAGGCATGCAGCGGGTGAACGCCGATACCATTAGTTTTGACGAATTGACCCGGCAGCTTATTTCAACAGCATGCGACCGGTTGAAGCATTTACACGCTACCGCGGAAGGCATAATCACACAGGTTTTGATCAACGACTGGCCTGAGGTTCAAAAGTTGTGGGAAAGCTGGCAGCCAGATTTCAAGTCGCCTATTTTAGTTGTCAATTTTCTGCGAGAACTCTGCGGCGTGCGCTTGGACGAGTTAAGGTGTTGCAATCAGTCTTTGGGACAGCACTTGACTTTTTTTAACGCACTCATCGACGAGTTAGAAGCGGTGGTGGCGACAAAGAACATCTTGGAGTTCTCGAATTTTTTGGAAGAACGATATGCGCCGTGGCTGCAGCGACTCAGCGTTTTCTTGCGGCAGCTCGAGGAAAGATAGGTTTGCCTATTTGGCTTCCCCGGCCCTCAAACCCGAACTGATTACGCGATTTTTCCCCAGGCTCTTCTTGGAAAGCCATTCTTGCACGCCTAAATACTGATTCACTGCCGGGCAAATGTTCGTGGATTGCGGTGCGATTGGGGATGGACACGCGGGGGTTAGTTGAACTACCTGTGCGCTACACAGATGGTTTACCGCAGCCCCGTACTCGGCACCTGGCCTCGCAGCGGGCCAAAAATACGGAGTGTTCAAGACACAAATCCGTACGGCTACGGATAGACGAGGGCGCGCACACTGCCGTATTCTTCCCCCCGCCCAGCAAATCTTTGTACTGAAATAAGGCAATCGAACCGATCCGGATCGTTTGGAAAATTATGGAACCTAAAACCATTGTTGACCGGCTGCGGGCTGCTGGTACATGGGCCAACCTCCATCGAAAGAAAGCATGGCTGATTTTGACAGGTTTGCTGGGCGGAGCGGTGGTAATCTCCTGCGTCAGTGTCAGTCGCATCATCATGGCGCCACCGCAGATACCCGGGGCCAGCTTTGTTGGATCGGAAACTTGTGCGCAGTGTCATGAAAACATCACCAAGGGATTCAAGACGGCAACTCACGCGCTGCTAAAGGCCGAGGGCGCCAATGCGGCGAATGTGGGCTGCGAGTCTTGTCATGGCCCCGGCAGTATTCACAACGAATCCGGTGGCGCCAGTCACACGATCGTCAATCCCAAAAAATCGCCGGAGGCCTGCTTCCAATGCCACCTCGACAAGCGTGGTGAATTTAATTTGCCGCACCATCATCCGGTCCTGGAAGGCAAAGTCAGTTGCGGCGATTGCCACGACCCGCATAAGGGACCGGCGGTGAAAGGCGGGGGAACTTCGCTGGCGACGGAAGCGGAAACCTGTGGACAATGCCACACGGCACAGCGGGGCCCTTTCGTGTTCGAACATGAGGCCATTCGAGAGGGCTGCACAACGTGTCATGCTGTGCACGGTTCCGTTAACGCGAAATTGCTGACACAGCGAAATCAAACCCTTTGTTTGAAATGCCATATGCAGCAGCAGACGTCTCCCGGGCTCGTTCTGATCGGAGGCCTCGACCATACCCGGTTTGTCTCCCGGGGCACTTGCTGGAGCGCCGGTTGTCACGAGGCCGTGCATGGCTCCCAGATCGGTTCATCTCTTCGATTTTAGCTCATGAGGGAAACCCCTGCGAACGCAACTTTAAGATCGGCTTTGCATGGTTCCCAATCAGCCACAAGTAAACGTGGCCCACTCCTCCTGGTATATTTGATGGTCAGCTTTGGCGTTCTTGCAGGAGACGATGCTCCGGCCGGCGCAACTTCCGAATCTGAAAAAGAGAAACCGGAGAAGAAGCCGGAAGAGTCTCCGAAGGAGTACAGAAACTGGTTCGATGTCTCGGTCGGCGGTGTGATCGTCAGCGGCAACCAAGCACAGTATCAGAGTCGCTACGGCGTGCGAAAAGGGGCTTTCGGCGGGGTGGAAGACTTCCATTATGAAGAGGACGTCGGCAAGAAGGGGCTGTTCCATATCGATGGCCACGGGATTTTTGATAACCACGATTACTCGGTCAAACTCGGCGTGGAACATCCAGAGATTGGTTATTTGGAAGCGGGCTATCGGGAGTTTCGCACCTGGTCTGACGGCAGCGGCGGCTTTTTTCCTGGAAATAACGGATGGTATCCCGTGTTCGATGACGCCTTGGCCTTGGACCGCGGTGAGGCATGGTTCAAGGCGGGATTGACCTTGCCCAATTTGCCCGTGTTCGAAGTAAGATACACCCATCAGTTCCGTAAAGGCCAGGAGGACTCCACATCCTGGGGAGACGTCAATATCCCGGGCTACGGCAGTCGCGCCATCGTGCCGAGCTTTCGGAACATCAACGAGACTCGCGACATTTTTTCTGGCGAGGTGAAGCATACGGTGGGCCAGACCGACTTTGGTTTGGGGCTGCGCTATGAAGTTTCGAGCACTGACAACTCTCTCAATCTGCGGAGGAATCCTGGGCAGCCTGGTGACCGCTATGTTACACAGCGTGACGGGGTGGACACAGACCTGTTCAACATGCACGCCTTTGTCGAGACTGTTCTCAGCAAGAAGGTCCTGCTCACAATGGGCTATTCGTTCACCACCTTGGATTCCGATATCTCGGGGTATCGGCTCTACGGCACCGCTTACGACCCGGACTTTGCCCAGCGGTTGCCCAGCCCAGACACTTACCAGGGAGTAAGCGGCGGTTCCCAGTTAAACCAGCACGTGGCCAATCTCAACGTAATGCTCCGGCTGACCGACCACTTGGTCTTGATTCCCGCCCTGCGTGTGGAAAAGCAGGACACCGACAGCGCGTCGTCATACGATTCTCCAGCGGCGCCGTTCTCGTCGTTTCCATACCAAGCGTCTAGTGATCGCGGCCTGCTGGACGTTTCGGAAAGTCTCGAGTTGCGTTACACCGGTTTGACGAACTGGGTCTTTTACATCCGCCCGACCTGGCTCGAGGGATCAGGTGATCTGAGCGAAACCTGGGACAATCTCGGAACTGGCGGGAATGTGGTCCGCCGTTCCACCGACGACGATCGGTTCTGGCAAAAGTATCCTGTGGGCGCACGTTGGTATCCGTTAAAAGGCTTGAACTTCTCCGCTGAATATTACCACAAGATTCACGAAAACGATTACAATCACATCGTGGACTCCACGCCCAACACTTTGGCGAGCATCCCGATCTCCGTTTATCCGGCCTTCCTGAACGCGCAAAAGTTAACCACAGACGATGCAAACTTCCGCGTCGCGTGGCGACCGCTGGCCACCCTGAGTTTAGTTGGCCGTTATGATTTCCAATTCTCCACGATCGACACGCTGCCGGACAACCTGAGCAAAATCCAGAGTTCCGAAATGGTCAGCCATATCGTGAGCTGTACGATAAGCTGGACACCCGTGGGCCGGCTTTACCTGCAAGCCGGCGTGAACCGGGTGTGGGACAAGACCGATACTCCCGGCGATGAAATCACTCCGGCGATCCAGGATGCAAAAAACAATTATTGGACTGTGACTTGCGCTCTCGGTTATGCGCTCGACAACAAAACGGACCTCGAATTGCAGTATCTCTTCTACCGGGCGGATAACTACGCCGATAACTCGGCCTATGGTCTCCCTTACGGTGCCAGCGCTCAGGAAAATGGGATCACGGCCGGTCTGAACCGGCGCGTCAGCGATCGGATTCAATGGACTTTGAAATACGGCTTCTTCGATGGGCGCGACACGACCTCGGGCCATTACAATGATTACCAGGCGCACCTGGTCTCGACCTCCTTCCGCTACCGATTCTAAATGCGAAATGGATCTCTTGCTCATCAGATT
>JBDTOW010000398.1:0-4975 GCA_039933075.1 Verrucomicrobiota bacterium
GTCGCTTTTTGTGAACCGGTTTTTTCTCTGCCGCCCTCGGTGCCTTTTTATTATCTGATGAGACTGTACAACCGGCGATTCGCCCGGATGGGGCGCTCGCGGCGCTCGCGAAATCAATTGGGAAATCACAATGCAGGCCGCCGGTTCCTGTTTCCGGGATACACTTTCGAGCCCGCCAGCGCCGTGCCGATTTTGAAGGCATTGGTTCAGTGGGGCCGACTCGAGTTGGCCGAAGGCTGGCGGAGTTGGTTTGACCCAAAGGCGAAAACGCAGTTGGTTATTCCGTCGAGAAGGAATGCTACCAATCAATCCGCGGTTCAGCCAGGGTACCGTCCGCTGATATAGTTTTCCAACTGATCAATTGCCACGCTTTGCGCGGAGATGATCCAATTCACCAGATCGCCGATCGAAACGATGCCCGCGACTTTATCGTTGTCCAGGATGGGAAGATGTCGAACACGGTTTTCGGTCATGAGTCGCATGCATTCCTCGATGGTATGAGCGGGACTGGCGGTAATGACCGAACTGGACAAAATTTCGTTCACTTGCGTTTGTTTGGACGATTTTCCCTTTAGCGCCACCTTGCGGGTATAATCGCGCTCGGAAATGACGCCCAAAAGCTTGTCACTCGACATGACCAATAATGCCCCGACATTCTTGTCCGCCATCATCTGAATCGCGTCGAACACCATCATCTCGGGAGGGATGGACCAGACTTGAACGCCCTTTTGGTTCAGAATCGCGCTGATGGTGTCGGTGATGATCATGGGCGAATATTACACCGATTGGTTCACGTCTGTCATTCGCTAATACACAGCAATTTTATCGAGCGAGATCAGCGGTCGCAAGGCATTCAGTTGGTCCATTTCACCCGGTGCTCGACCGCGAACCGGAACAGCTCTTCGTACATCAAAAGCTGCAAATCGAGAATCTGTTCGTGGGTCAGCGTTGGATACGGATTCGCCTTCACGCCGACGCAACACTCGTACACAAACGACACGGCGCCGCACGCGTGGTGCAGCGCACTGCAAAGGTTGAACGAGGGCGGTGGAAACGTCGCGCCATCCTCCTTGGGGTCGGGACCGCCGGAACGATGCGGCAAACCGGCGTCGGCGTAGCGCTTCTGCAACCGGTCGCCAAATTGTTGGATCAACTCCTTCGAAGCGCGAGTGACATAGGCCGTGGGCTCGACCGCGGGATGACTCGCGTGCGAGTGCAACGACACGATGAAATCAGGTGCTTCCTCGCGGGCTAGTTTAAGGTAGGCGCGGGTCTCTGCCGCCATCGGGTCGAACCAATCGTCGTGCATAAGATTGACGCCATCGTCGTTGAAATAGGCACCAAGTGTCCCGACCGCTGCGCCACGCATCGGATGAATGCGTTTCACTCCCGGCCATTGGTAGTTGGAGCCGTCGGGTTTCGTGCCCATTCCCGCCCGTTCGTTCGTGTCCAGCTCCTGGCCCACCCAACTGTCGAACCGGCAGCGCGCCCGGCCGTCCGGATTGGCCGACGGCGCGATGAGCACGCGACATTTGGCGAAGTTGCGGGAAAGCTCCGGCCATTCGCGTTCGCGCCAATCCCGGCCAGTTTCAGCAATGCGAAGCAGGTTCACCAATCCGACGACCCCTTCAAACTCGCCGCCGTGAACCGGGCCAAGCAGAAAGACCACGGGCTTATGGCTGCCGTCTTTGCGCGCATACGCCGCGGGAGAGTTGCCAGCGGTGGCCGAGTTGTAGTTTGCCTCGGATTTCCAGTCCTGCTTCTCGCCATAAGTAACGAGGTAGATATCCCGTTTGCCGGCAGATTTTGTCAAAACGCGCACCTGGCCTTTCTTCACCTGCTTCACCGTCCTCTCCACATCGGACAGGCGGCTCGTCCAAAATGGAGGCAAATTGGTTTGAGCAGCGCTTCCCCGCCAGCAACCGGCGGTCAAGAGCAGACCCACCACAAGAAGGTTGGCCAAACGCCAGTTCACAAAAAAAGTTTTTCGACGTCCAATCAAGACCCGGTAGGGTGAGACTCCGTCGAGCCCTGATTAATCATCTTGGTTCCATTTCGATATCGATTTGGCCCAAATGCTCCAGGCGCGTGATCTCGGCGGTGTAGCCCTGCCGGAAGTTCGGGTACTTGAACTGATACCCGAGTTCCATCTTGAGTCGGCGGTTCGACACTTTCTTGTTCGTGGTTCCGCGTTTGGGTTGGGAATTGTCGGCTTCGGTCACGAACGGTGGCATCCACTTCCCCAGCGTTTCGGAAAGCCACCGAAAGAAATGGAGCTCTGTCACGGGCTCATCATCCGCGACATTGTAAATCTCGCCCGGCCGCCCATTCTTCAACGCGGCGATGAGGACGGCCACCAGGTCGTCACAGTGGATCATGTTGAGGATGCGCTCGCCGGCGCCGGCAATCTTCGCCTGGTTCTTCAGGTACTGTCGAAACAAATGGCCCCGCTCCGGGCCATAAATTCCGGCGACTCGCACGATCACGGCGGGGAATCTTTTTTGTGCCCAGGCTGCAAGGAGCAGCTTCTCCGCTTCAACCAGCAATTTGCTCGTCTCGCTGGCCGGTTCAGTTCGGCTATCTTCTTTGACGAGCGATCCGTCGGTCTGGCCATAAACACTTGTGCTGCTGGTATAGACAAACTTTTTCGGCGGCGCCGAGCCCAACCATTCGATCAAGTTGCGCGTGCCATTGACGTACACCTCCCGGTACTCCTCCACTCCACCTTTTGTCGACGAGACGCAGTTCACTACCCAGTCGAACGGGCCAGGCAGGCGGCTCAATACCTCGGGCTGGGTAACGTCACCTGAGCAGGGTTGAATGCCAGCCGCCCGAAGTTCTGCGTCGGCGACTGTCGAGCGGCGCAGACCGAGCACTTCGTGCCCTTGCCGGACCAACTCCCGGCCCAACGGCACACCGACATATCCGCACCCAACAATTAGAACGCGCATGCTCGATTGAGAGTCGAAGATTGCGGATTGGCAAGCTCCGTGTAGTTTGTTTTTTGGATCTGTGCGGGTGGGGCCTCCTTTGCTCCTCGCAGATTGCAGTGCGTTAATGAACAACACTCAGACGATCTCGATCTCAGAACCGAACGCCTCGGAAAAGACCGCGCTCGATACCGTGGGGCATTCCTTACCAGGGCTTCGCGTCCCGGAACTGCTCGCGCCGGCGGGCGATTGGGAGTGCGCCCGGGCCGCGGTGGAGAACGGTGCCGATGCGATTTATTTCGGCCTCGAACGGTTCAATGCGCGCATGCGAGCCCATAACTTTACCGAAGCCGATCTGCCCAGGCTGATGGAGTTTTTGCATCGTCGCGGAGTTAAAGGTTACGTCACATTCAACACGCTTGTGTTCGCCAATGAAATGGCGGAAGCCGAACAGTATTTGCGCGCCATTATCGGTGCCGGTGTGGACGCGGCGATTGTTCAGGACATCGGCATCTGCCGGCTCATTCGCGAGATCTCGCCCGATTTTCCGATCCACGCGTCGACCCAGATGACCATCACGAGCGCGGGCGGCGTCGATTTCGCCCGGGAACTCGGCTGCAGTCTGGTCGTCCTGGCGCGTGAATGCTCGCTCAAGGAGATCGAGAAGATTCAGTCTGCGCTGGCTTCGCCATATTTTGGTTTTCGAGATCCAAGTTTTAAGTCCCCGGAATCCGCCGGCAATTTGAAACCTGATGCTTCAAGTCCGAAACTGCCGTTGGAAGTTTTTGTCCACGGCGCTCTGTGCGTCGCGTACTCTGGGCAATGCCTGACGAGCGAGGCGCTCGGTGGCCGCTCCGCCAACCGCGGCGAATGTGCGCAGGCCTGCCGCATGCCTTACGATTTAATCTCGGATGGCCAACCGGTGCCGCTGGGCGACCGGCGATATTTGCTGAGTCCGCAGGATTTATCCGGCTTGGAAGTCCTGCCGGATCTGATTCGCCTTGGAGTTTCTTCGCTCAAGATCGAGGGGAGACTTAAGACACCTGAGTATGTGGCGAACATCACGCGCGTTTACCGGGATGCGATTGATCGGATTTTTGCCGGGTTGACAAGGGCTCGCTGGAACGGTTCTCAACCAACTGCCTCCTCCGCCAGTGAAATCCAAGAATCACTTATCTCCAGCGAAGAGGAAATCAGGGACCGTGCGGAAATTGGCCGTCCCGAATTGGTGGACCAGATTCGCGCTGAGTCGCGATACGATCTGGAGATGGCTTTCTCGCGCGGCCTTTACCCGGGCTGGTTTCGTGGCATCAACAATCAGGAGCTGGCTCACGCCCGATTTGGCAAGAAGCGCGGCGTCTACCTCGGCGAGGTGAGCCGAATTCAGGGCGAGAAGATCATGATGAGGCTGGAAGCGCCGCTCAAGCCTGGCGATGGTGTCGTGTTCGACGCGGGGCATCCGGATCAGGACGAGGAAGGCGGCCGGGTTTACACCGTCGAAACTCGCGGCCAGGAAACGTTCATTGGTTTTGGCCACGGTGATTTGGATTTCGACCGGATACAGCCGGGCGACAAGTTGTGGAAAACAAGCGACCCGGAGCTGGAAAGGCGATTGCGCCAGAGTTTTGCCGGCGACCGTCCGCGCTTTCAACGGCCGCTGAAACTGGAAATCCACGGACGCGCCGGGCAACCGATGACCGTCATCTCTCGAGATGAGCTGGGCCACGTGGTCCAAGTGGCGTCGACGATGCCGCTGGCGCCCGCTGAAAAGCAACCCTTGACCACTGCCCGTCTGCGCGAACAGCTCGGCCGCCTTGGCGGAACCGCGTTTTGTTTAGGCGAACTGAGCAATCTGCTCGAGGGCGGCTTGATGTTGCCGGTGAGCGAACTGAACCGTCTGCGGCGAGACGCGGTGGGTCAGTTGGCGGCGTTGCGCGCGCAACCAAGGCGTTGGATACTAAATCAAAATTCGGCAGGGACCAGTTCTCCCTCGTCCCTGACTTCCTCGCTCAAGAAAGCTGGCAAGGTGCCGGGTTGCTCTTTTG
>JBDTOW010000399.1:0-4965 GCA_039933075.1 Verrucomicrobiota bacterium
TTCCATACGAGCGGTCATTTCGGTCGCCGCGTTCCCAATGTCGATTTGGCCACAGGCGATATCATACTTTCGTCCATCCAGGGCAATGGATTTCGTGAGGCCGGTGATCCCATGCTTGGCCGCGGTGTAGGGTGCGGAATTGGGCCGGGGAACATGGGCCGAAATCGAGCCGTTGTTGATGATTCGTCCGCCCCGGGGACGCTGATGTTTCATAATCTTGAACGCCTCCTGCGCGCAGAGAAACGCGCCGGTGAGGCTTGTATCCACCACTGCTCTCCACTGCTCGTACGTCAGTTCTTCCAACGGCACGGATGGTGCGCTGATGCCCGCGTTATTAAACAACAGATCGACCCGGCCAAACGTTTCCCTGGTTTTTGCGAATAAAGCTCGCACGCTGGAAGGATCGGTGACATCCGTGGGAACGATCAGCACCTGACCGCCCAGCCGCCCGGCTTCCGCTGCGGTTCCCTCGAGGAGTTCGATGCGACGCCCGGCGGCCGCGACTGAATATCCCTCCTTCGCGAGGGCAAGCGCCGTTCGTCTCCCGATTCCCGATCCAGCTCCAGTAACAACCGCGATTATGTTCATAAAATGAAAACGGGTCGGTTCTTGATATTGTCAACTACCTCATGACTGCGGATTCGGCCGCGACGCAAGCGATGCAATTTCTTCCACTCACGCGGCGGAGTCATTATCCCGAGAAAAACTCCCGGCCTCTCCACAGCTCGAACCAGCCAGTTTCGGAGTTCATCTCGGCGAGGAGGAATTCCCTGGCGGTCTTGTCGCCGCCGATGTCTACGACGCGCCAATAGTCCCAGTACTCCACTTTGAGGCCCAAGGTTTTCCTCGCTTTCCCTTCGGCGGTCGTATCGGTTACCACCAACACCGCCGCTTCGTAGGACTCGCGCAGATTGTTGATGCGAGAGAAGCTCTCAGTTGCTCCTGGTTTGTCGTCCGTAACCTCGAAGATTCCGGTGGTATCCTTGAGCACGGCCAAGAAGTCCTCGGCAAAGGCGAATTCGTCGTAGCGCCGCAAAAGAAGCACATCGTGAGCGCCGGCCAGGTGGGGCACGGTGCGCACAGCCGCCAGCCAGCAGTTGAGGGTTCGCATTCGCCACTTCATATCTTGACGTGGCAGAATGCCATCGCCGGGCGAAAAACCCATTATTTTTTCGAGCCGGATTTATAGGCCCTCGGCTTTCCCAGGCGTTTCGTGCCCCCCGCGCCGCGTGCCAGGCCGGAGGGAAACCACGTGAAGAGGATCGATAGTGTCGAGCAACCCTTTGGCGTCCTCGATGACGATGTTGTGACGATCAATCGAAACGAACTCAGTAGGCCCTACGACGCCTTCGTGCGGCGCAAGCTGGCAGCGCCGGTCGCCGTGATGGGATTGAACCAACGCAGACCGGGGAACCGCACGAAGTCCATGTCCGCGGTGTGCAGCACCGCATTATGGTCGATCGCCAAAGCGGCCATCTGGGCGTCGCTCACCAGGTTTCCCGCCGTGCCGAGAGCTTCCAGAAGTTTGAGAGTATGGTGGGTGTGATCGGGTCCAGGGTCGAGCACCTGCACGAGAGGCTGTTCGAGCCACGAGCGCACATGCTCCGCCGCTTCCGCGGGCGTCATGGGATTCAAGAAGGCGCGAGCATTGGTGGCGATGCGGACAAATCCGAACGTAACGACATGCAGCAATCCGACCGGCTCGGTCCCTGAGAGGCAGGACCGCCACCAACTCGCCGCTCTGGCGTGAGAGGGGGAACTGGAGTCGTGGGCGTAGAGCAGCAGGTTGATGTCGGGAATGATCATTTCGTCCGCCGTATCCGGCACTTCGCGAGAAAGGCATCAACTTCCAGGTCGTCGGCCAGCTTGTTGAAGCCCGCAGGATCCAATCCCGCCCGCAGGCCGAGCGGCCTGGCTTTGAGGACAAATGGCCGGTTTTTGGCGAGGGCCATTCTCGGGCCCAACCCCGCCCGGATCGCGGCATTCAGCGTCTGCTTGAACCCCTTCCGGGAACGGTGCATCGCTTCGCGGAGCAACCGCTCGACATCTTTGTCCAAAGTCACCGTAGTTCGCATGGCAGCCTCATGATGCTTGAATACTCTGCTGTCAAGATGCACAACCCCAATGTTAGCCTTTCGGCTCATGACGTTTGACGTCCTTGAATTTATCCAAGTCGCGGTCGAAGGAAGCCACGGAGAATTTCAACTCCGCACCGGCTGCCGCAAGATAGGCGTCGGCAAAGTGCACGTTGTAATCCCGATGATGCTCCAAAGCATCGATAATGCGATCGCGTTCGTGCGCTTGCACCCCCCGGCTTAGGAGAAAGGCCAGAACCTTTGCGGCCACATCTTTCCTGTCCAGGCCGTAAAACGATTCCAGCGTGTAAATGGTTTCCGCCACGGTGATCGGAAGAACTTCCAACACCACATTGCCCGCGTCCGCTGCGGCGACGAGTGCCTTCGCTTTCGCGGCCATGTCCGGAGGTTGGCCGGTGAAAAACCGGACGAGCACGTTCGTATCCACCAGGTGTTGAGTGGCCATGTTACTTGAGGCCTTCCTTGGCCGCTTGCCCGGCCACGGCCCGGCGAGTCCCTTCCTTTTCTTCTTTCAATCCGGGGAATGGCTTGGCGGGTTTTAAACTGCCGAAGAGGCCGAGAGCGCTGGGCTGTGGCCGCACGACCACTGTCCCATCGTCCTGGATTTCCCAGGCCAGTTTTTGGCGTGGTTTGATCTTAAGCGCCTCGCGAACTTCCACTGGCACCGTCGTCTGTCCTTTATCTGTCAATGTCGATTGTGGCATGATCGAATCTTACCACAGGACTATGCATTTTTGCAAGTATATGCATTACTTCTATAACAACGCCTTACCTGCTTGGCAAACCTCCTTTTGGTTAAGGAGGATTTGAGGGCATTCCGGTCGAGGACTCCCTGGCTCGCATTTGTAGGATCGCCGGCCTGTGAGGCATACCGAGTTTCTCCGAGGTGTTATCCCGGGGGGCGCTTGCGCGACCCAACCAATAATGCTATCAGTGTTAGCACAATCAAAAAATTATGGGCCAACTACTCGTTCGACAGATAGAGGACCGCGTCGTGAGGAAACTCAAAGAACAAGCCGGCAAGCACGGCGTCTCGATGGAAGAAGAACACCGCAGGATTCTGCGCGAGGCGTTGCTGGGCAAAAAAGGAAAGCAGAGCCTCGCCGAATACCTGGTTACAATGCCCAATGTGGGTGAGGACAAGGATTTTGAGCGCGATCACACCGACTTTGGCCGAAAGGTGGAGTTGTGAGCCCGGGCCGTGATCCTGGCGGATTTCTGGTCGATACGAACGTGATTTCTGAATCACGCAAGGGGCAACGAGCCAATCCAGGCGTGCGTGCGTGGTTCAATTCTGTAGCCGGGGCCGATCTGTGGTTGAGCGTCCTGGTGATCGGGGAAATCCGAAAAGGCATCGAGCTTGCCAGACCGCATGATCCAACCCAAGCGATCGCTCTGGAGCACTGGCTCACCGGATTACGGGGTAGATTTGCCGACGCGATCCTGCCCGTAACACCGGAGATCGCCGACCGCTGGGGCGCGTTGAGTGCGATCCGCCCCGGCTCTGCCGTGGATGGGCTCCTCGCAGCGACCGCCCTGGTGCACGGCCTGACCTTTGTGACGCGCAATTTGGCGCACGTGGCCCACACCGGAGTCAAAGTGTTGAACCCGTTCAAATGAATGCTCCGTTGCCGGGGAAAGGTTGAGGGCATTCCGGTCGAGGAATCCCTGGCTCGCATCCGTAAGATCGCCGGCCTGTGAAGCACGCCGAGTATTTGCGATGACGGGCTTCTTCTCGTTTCAGCGCGTGCTAGCTGCCATCGGTCGGACGGACAGCAGTTCATCAGCGGTCAACGGCTCGATTTGCGACTCGCGCACGGTCACGACGTCAACGGTTTCTCCAATTGCGTTGAACACTTCAAGGCTATAGCCAGGCTCTTTCCCCGGGCGGCCGGGATGGAACTCGACCACCGTGGCCACGTCGCCGCGGCGCAGTTGGCGTTCTGGCAGATCTTCGCTCAGTGCCACTCGAATGAACAGGTCGTATTTCATAGCTTGTCCGGCAGCAAGGTAACTAACTTCGTCTCGCCTGTCCCGCTTGAACGATTGCCCCACGGGTCACAAAAATACGGGCGCATCGCCTTGAAGGTTTCCGGGAGGACTCCTGTCGTCGCGTTGTTGTCGAGGTAGATCACGATACGTCGCAAATTCCGGCCATAGCGTAGAGCGCCGCTCTCGTTCCCTCAAGTTTTTCGCGCGGCGCAAGAGGCAAGTCCCCCCATGCGATCATTAGATTAGCAGGGTTTTGAAGCCAAAGAAGCCAAGACCGAAAGCCTTTGCGTGAATATCCACCACCCACGCCATCAGTCACGCTCCCCGGCGCGCAGTTCGGCCATCCATTCGGCGGTGGTGCGAGGAACAGTGCGAAAGCGCCGGGCGAAACCGAGCATCGCCATCGCCCCCGCCGGTTGTCGGCCCACCGCCGCCGCGCGTTCCTGACCCTGCAACCAGGCCAGCAACTGCCGGGCGCGCGCCTCGTCCAGTTGTTTCACCTTCTCGATGACCATTTCGATTGCGCTCATGTGGGCAGTTTAGGGTCTGTTAGAACTGTGGCAAACTCAGCTTTTGAAGATTCCGCAGCCCGCTCCTTTCACGGCCAATCGCTCGGTTGCGCATCGGTTTGGTCCGCTTTTCCAGAGAAGAATTCCCGCTGCTGCGTGGGCCAAGATAGGGCGGATCGGTCGGCGTTTCGTTGGGGCTAAGACCGAAAGCAACTGAAAGTCTTCGCGTCGAATACTCGCTTGCCTCGCGCCGGGCTCGCGGTAATCTTGTCTCATGCTTTCGTCAGACCTATCGCGCATCGCACTCGAACTGCCGCCTGAGGACCGTCTCGAGTTGGCTCGCCGCTTGGTGGAAAGCGTCGTAGTGC
>JBDTOW010000400.1:0-4963 GCA_039933075.1 Verrucomicrobiota bacterium
GGAGGTGTCCACGCCCCACCTTTTCAAACGTTGCAGCGGTTCTTCGAGTTGGTCACGATCAAAACCTGCCCCACGTGTCCGCCGCGCCCAACGGCGGATTGGCAGCCACGCTTCCGTGGGTTGCGATCACCGCTATGAGTGGCTGCACCGATTTGGAGTTGATCAGATCTTCGGTCATCGGCAGTTCAATTGCGTGAGAGCTGCTTCGGATCGAGTCCGGCCATCTGCCAGGCCGAATCCTGCCGGAGGTAAACTGTCTGGCTCGGGAACGCAAAGCTAATGCGTTCGGCGTCAAAGCGGCGTTTTAGCTCCAGGTTTAGCTTCTGGAATTGCAGCAGATATTCCTTGAAATCGGTCGAGTCCCACCAATGAACGACGAGAATGTTCAAAGACGAACTCTCGAACTTGTTAAAGCTGACGATGAGGTCGGCGGTCTTCGGGTGCGGCCGATAAATCTCGTCGATGATTTGCATCGCGCGCTCGATTTTTTCCGCCGGAGTATCGTAGGTGACGCCGATATTCATCTCGGTCTTGATGTTCGGACGCCTGCTGACGTTCGTCAGACTGGCGTTGGCCATGGTGCGATTCGGAACGGTGACGAGATGTCCGTTCAGGTTGCGAATGCGCGTGCTGCGCAAGCCGATCACCTCGACGTTACCATCAATCGAGTCGAGCTGGATGCGGTCGCCAACGCGGAATGGTTTGTCGGCCAGCAACGCCACCGCACCAAAGAAATTCGAGAGCGTGTCTTGCGCGGCGAGACCGACGGCCAGACCGCCGATGGAAAGCGAAGCCAGGAGACCGGTGACGTTCACGCCCAGGTTTTGCGTGGTGACGAGAACGGCCACGACGACCACGAACACCTTCGCGCTTTTGCTGAGGACGGGAAACAATTGCGAGTCGAGCAGGGCGTCCTCGGAAGATTCCATCCGCTTTCGCCACAAGCCCATTCCCACGTCCACGAGTTTGATCGCGAGATACGTAATTGAGGCAGCGACCACGATTTTCAAGCCGTTGGAAATGAAACTCGCCGCCCAGTCGGGCCAGGCGAACACCCGCAGACCAACATGTAACAGGATGACGAATGTGATGATTTTCACCGGCCCGCGTCCGAGCTCAACCAGGAGGTCGTCTACTTTCGTTTTCGTCTTTGCCGTCAATTTTGTCAGTTGCACCCGAAAGACAAAGTCCACGAGTTTTGAACCATAGAAAGCCAGAACGATGTAAAGCAGCGCAGCAACGTATTGCCAGAGCGGATTGCCGAGCCAGGAGGTTTGCAGCCATCGAAACTGCTCCAGCCAACCGTTCACCCAGGCCGCCCCCCCGGATGTGGGCGCAGGTGCAGGCGTCAAGGCGGCAGCAGTATTTGTCGTTTGCGCATCGACGGTTTGAACCAACGTCGTGGCCAGTGCGAACAGACAGAATGTCAGTTCCGACGACCAGCGCCGAAACGATCGCGGTGTATTTGATTTCATGAGCCAACTATTAACCACTGTTTGTATCCCGATCAATAGCTCATCCTGCTTCGCTCGACAATTGGCGCCGCTCCGAAGCCTCCCTCAGCGAAACAACTATACCGGATGGCACCACCGAAGCACATAAGCTTCATCTTCAGACGTTTTGCTTCAGACCATCATGCTTTCACACTTGAGGGGAGAACGCCGTTGAAACGCGAGGCATCAGAAAATTCTCCACCTCGAAAAGAACAGGAACGAAATGAGAACCATGAGCGGAATCAGAATTGGCAGCGCGTATTTGACCAGGTAGACGAAGAAACTTGGCGTCCTCACTTTCGCCTGCTCGGCGATGGATTTGACCATGAAGTTCGGCCCATTACCGATGTAGGTCATCGCGCCGAAGAAGACCGCGCCCAGTGAAATGGCAATCAGTTCGTGGTCACGCGTGGCGACGAGTTGGCGGACATGTTCGGGGTCGTTGAGACTGAGGTTGTGCAGCCCCATCGCCGCGGCGAGGAACGTCAGGTAGGTCGGCGCATTGTCCAACGCGCCCGACAGCAGGCCGGTGAGCCAGAAGAATTTCATTTCCGAATCGAGGCCAAGGTTCCCCGCGTGAAGCTCCAGATAATCCAGCGCGGGCACCATGGTGGCGAAGATGCCGGCGAAGAACCACGCCACTTCGCGGAGGGGATGAGTATTGAATGCGTTGGCCTCATGCACTCGTTTCGGCGTGGCGAACCAGGAACCGACTGCCGCCGCGGCCATCAGAGCTTCGCTCAAACCGATTGGCTTCTTGATGAACACGGCCGCCAAAATCAAAAGCAGAAAACCGAGGTTGCGCCAGCCCTCAACCTTCCAAGTCTCCTTTCTAGTTTCCACTTCCCGGACTTCCCGCGGCGCGCGGAGAAAGTTGCGGCGATCCAGGACGCCGAAGATTGCGATCAGTCCCCCGACCACAATGGCCCAGGCAATCCAGCACTTCTGCAACACCCACCAGAATGGCACCCCTTTGAGGTAGCCCAGGAACAGCGGCGGGTCGCCGATGGGCGTGAGGCAGCCGCCGACATTACTGACGATGAAAATGAAAAAGACGACGTGAAACCCCGTGATGCGATACTTGTTCATCCGAATCCACGGGCGGATAAGCAGCATCGACGCACCGGTCGTGCCGATGATGTTTGCCAGCACCGCACCGATGAAGAGGAACAAGCAATTGATCCAAGGCTTGGCCTCGCCTTTGACCTCAATGTGAATACCGCCCGCCACGACGTACAGCGAGCCGATGAACGCGATGAATCTCACGTATTCGTGCGCAACGTGCAGCATCCGGCCCGGGTTGCCGAGCGCGAACACGTAATAGCTCGCCGTGACTGCGCCCAGGCCGACGGCGACTTTCGGAAAATGACGCTCCCACCAATGCAGGTTGATGAACGGCATGAGTGCGATGGCCAGGAGCATCAGCGCGAACGGCAGGATCATCGCCGGATGCGGGTCGGCGGTGGCAGCGGCAAAGAGTGGGACCAATTCCATATTTGGATTCAATTTATGAGCGGGCAAACGGAAGTGAAGTGACGCGGAAGGCGCGAGTCTCGCTGAACAAAGAAAAACGCTAACGAGAATCGGCGCCTAATCATGCGCCAGGTTCACCGGGTTGATTTGCGTTTCGCAAGCAGGACTTTGATCTCTGATTGGCCAGGCGTCAACCCCTCCGTTTGGATTTGTTGGGGGAATTTTGACGACGTGGGAATTCGCTTTGATTCACCCCGGCAGACATCACTGCACCAGTTCGCCGGAGTTGAATTTATTTCGCCGAGATGGCCGAGCATTGAAAAGACATGTTAGATGACCAACATTGAAATCAATGGTCGTGGCCCGCATGAATCCACATCGGCTCGGTCTTGCCTGCGCGCTCAAATCCACACTTGCGATAAAAATCCACCTCGGCTGAAAATTTGGACCTTACATCCCGGTGCAAAAATGCCGACGAGCGGAGGCCGATTAATCCAGTTGAAGCACTCGGTAAAACCGCTGAGTGGGACCGAGGGTATCCGTGATTGACCCGCTCGAACTGACTGTGGCGATGTTCGGACCAAGGGGCTGCCATCCGCGAGTATTCAAGTCTGTGCTGAACTCCACTCGATACATTCTTCCGGCGGTCGTCGGCCAACTGATTGTGATGACATTGTTCGTGACCGCAGCGGTTGCCAAAAATCCTGCAGAATTGGTCGCGGCGAGTACGTTCGCGCCGCGTGGAGTGGGCTGCTCCATGAAGAAAAAAGTGGAGCCAGCACCATCCGGGAAGCGCCCGTAGCTCACGTCCTCCTTTTGGTTCGGAAACGTCATCCCGTCGATCAATCTGCCATCAGGCGCGAAGAGGCCGATCTGCTCGCCACCTGCGCTCAGCTTGAACGCCGCATGAACATCGGCGTCTGAGCAGAGCTGATCGTCCGCCCAAACGAGCAAATAGCCGTGGGAGCCAATGAACGTGCCTTGAGGGAAGGACCATTTGGTCGAATTGGTCAGATTATCCGTCAAGAAATAGCCGGACAGATCGACCGCGCTGCTGCTGGTGTTGTATAGCTCGATCCAATCGTCATAAACCCGCGCGCAATTGAGGAGCGTACGCGTGTTGCTGGCCATGAATTCGTTGATCACGACCGGCACGATCGTTGAGGCAGGATTGTTCGTGCCGCCTGGCGTCGCAGATGGAAACACCTGCCGCGTGAACGGCTGCCCATCGGGATAAGACCCATACGAGCGGTCGGCGCTAAACGTGGAATAATTCAAATAATCCAACACCAGCGGCTGGCCGGTGGCGGTCCAGACCAACGCCACCGAACCGGTCGTCTCGGGCAAGCGAAAACTCGTGTGCAATTCGGCGGGCGCGTTTTCGTTGGGTTTGCCGTCGGCCCAGACAACCAGGAATTGTTTAGGGCTCATTGTAGTCCCGGTGGGGAACGGCCATACCGTCAAGTTCGTGTAGCTGTCGGTCAGATAAAGCCCATCGAGGCTGACGGGATTCTTGCTCGGGTTGTAAATCTCAATCCACGGTTCGCGATGGCCGAGGCCGTCCGCAAGGCCGCCGATGTTGTTGGGAAGGATTTCGTTGATCCAGAGAGGCGGCATTGAAGGCAGATTGGTGCGCACGGAGTTGGCCGCGCCCGGCGTGAACAGGATCGAACCGATATTCGTACCGCTGACGGCCCAATTGGCCACGCGCGCCGTGTCCTGGAGCGGATCGCGCAACTGCAACGACGCGCCTGATCCGTCGGCCGCAGCCGGCCAGGGCAGGCCGCCCTCGTAGCGTGTCTGACTCACAATGACATCCTCGGCTGGAGTCGGGCCTGGTTTGACCAATTTCAAAGTCTCGCCGTTGTTTTGCAGCCGACCACCGAACTCGCCCGCCACCGGAATCGAACTCCCGTAGGCGCTCGCGAATGCAATGCGGTCATCCGCCACCACGAGAAACGCGCCGGGCAAAATCAGCGTTCCCTCCGAAAACGTGA
>JBDTOW010000401.1:0-4960 GCA_039933075.1 Verrucomicrobiota bacterium
CTCGGAATTCCGAAATGAAGCAATTGCCGCCTTCAATCTGGTCGATCTGGAGGAGCGTCCCGGGATTGAAGCATCGAATGAGAACACGGAACTGAATGAAAAATTTACGCGTTTTGCAATGGGAGGGCGCGACGGGCGAATCGCGATCCTGAATACCAAAACCAAAGACGTGGAATTGAAGTTGGCCGGCTTCGGATTGCCGGTGCGAGGGCTCAGATTCAGCCACGACGACCGTTACCTCGCTGCTGATTATGGCCGCGAGACTGAAACTGAAGGTCGCTTCATTGTTTGGAGTCTCGTGAGCCAGAGCCAGATCATCGTCCTTCAGGAACCGATTTCGAGAGAGGCGATGGACTTCAGTGGGGACGGCGGACACTTGGCAGTAGGCGTCGAAGGCCGGCGAGTTCGAGTGTATGATTTAGCCAGCCGCCAGATCGTTTTTGAATCCACTCCCGAACCAACGCCAAGCGAACATGATCTGGTTTCTTGCCTCCGTTTCGACCCCCTGGGTCAACGGTTGGCGGAATGCAGCGCAGGGAGCCTCCATGTGAATGTGTGGGACATCGCTCAAAAAGTTTCGAAGTCATATTCACATACGAGCCCCGTCGTGAGTGTTGATTGGAGCCCTGACGGTCATCAATTGGCGACCGCCTGCGCGAATGGAGATGCGTATCTCTGGGATCTTCCTTCCAACAAAAAAGAACGGCTTTATCGGGCACCGGCGGGTCTGACCCGCGCCAACCTGCGCTTTAATCGGATGGGCACGGTCCTGGCCGCAATTTGTTCAGACCTGACTCTGCGGCTGTGGCGACCCCAAAGCGGCCATCAAATCCTCGCTTCGATCGACGTCCAGGAATCGGCGCGTTTGCAGTTCAGCAGCGATGACCGCTGGCTAAGTTTGACGATGCGGGATGGTCGCGTCCGTCTCTTCGCGTTGGTGGGCGGACAGGAACTCCTCACGTTTCGGGGTGAGGACAACTCAGCCGAGGTTCGAAGCGTGGGTTTCGACCAACAGGGGAGATGGCTGATCGCCGCCGGTGGAGCCTTCGGCATCTGGCTCTGGGACACCGAAGACCATCGCGAGTCCGCGCACATTAAGCTGGCCAAGACCGTCTCCGTGGGCCTCGATGGCGCTTCGCTCCTTGCGTCAACGGCGGATGGCTTTTTCCGAGTTCCTTGGAATGCCGTGGCGCGAAACGAAAAACTGGAGATTGAGTTCAGCACGGCCCAGTGCCTGGATCTTCCGTTAGGTCTGGACCGCTTCGCGCTAACGACGAACCGGCTGGGAGCCGTCATTCATGCTGACAAGGGCTCCGATCACATTCACGTATTTCATCTCGGAAAGCCCGAGGAGAATCATATCCTGGCAGCGGATCGCGAATTGGACTCGATCGCGATCACTCCGGATGGGAGCTGGCTGGCGGCTTCCGCCAACCAGGAAGGAACAAATTTAATCTGGGATCTGCACGAAGCGAATGTGCGAGCGCCGTGTCGAAGTTTTCCGGGTTCTCGATTTTTGACGTTCAGCCCGGCCGGCAGATGGTTCGTGACGAGTTGGGCAGGTAAGTTCCAGTTTAGAAAGGTTGGTTCCTGGGAACCGTCCGAGCAACTGAGCATCCCGCGGCTGCAGAACGTCGAACGTTTCTCTCCCGTCGCGTTCGGGCGGCTGGCCGGGCTCGATGACTGCCTGCTGGCAGTCGCGATCTCACCCACTAGAATCAAGCTTTTCCGGTTCCTGGATCGCGATTCCCCGAAGCTCGATGCGCTGGCCGAACTGGAGAGTCCGGACCGGCTTCCCATTGTGAGTCTGACCTTTAATCCGGCCTGCAGCCGATTGGCGGCGGGAAGCGAGGGGCAGATCGTGCAAGTTTGGAATCTCGCTAGCATTCGGGAAGAGCTCCAACAACGTGGTCTGGCGTCAAACTTTCCCGAATTCTCCATCCCATCTTCCGACAACCGCCGGCTCGTTTTCAAGCAATCGCAGGCAAACGAAAGCGAGCGTGCAATCCAAGGCACGCGAGCGGCGGATTGGGCATTGGTCGAGATCTTGACCCAGCAGATCGATGCGTCGGAAAGGAGCACGAGATCAGACTGTTTTACGGCACTCATTGAGCGCGGCCGAGTGTATCTGCATCTAAAGCGCTACGAACTGGCGGAGCGTGATTTCACGAAAGCTCTGAAGTTGCGGCCTGACGATGCGACGGCGCAGCGGTCCAAGGCGCGCGTCGAACAATTGCTCAAATTGAAGCAAGCCGCGCCTGGCCGTCCCGAGCCCAATACTGGTACTACCCAACCCTAGCCCGAAACATGATCTATGAGCCTCCCCGATGCTTACCAAAAACATGAGCCAACCGGAAATCCGGTCCCCCACGAATTGCGATTCGTCGATCCCAGGTCGGAAGCTGATTTTGATCCGAATCGCTATCCGACAGCGGATGGAACCGCGGCGCCGGCTTCCGCGCCGAAGGACCGCAACGAACGGATCACGCTCGAGTTCTGTACCGTTTATTATCAGCTCAACCGGCTTTACGCGAGATTGATGGAGACACGAAGCCATGCGGAGAACCCGGAGCGCAGCGTTAAAGAACGAGCGGTCATGCAGGAAATCGAGAATTACTTGCGGAGCCGGGATGAACTGGAGGATTCCTACGCGCCGTACGGCGTCATTGCCGAGGCAATGACTCAAGAAGGTTTCACGGTGGATATCAAATTCACATTCGGCAACCGGGATGTTGCCAGCCGGCGCCAAACGCGGTTCGTCTCGTCGTCGGCGTTGCTGATTTTTCCAAAGCCGCCCCGGTCCGTTTCAAACGGGAATAAGGGAACCCATGCAAGCTAAGTCTGAATTGAACGCAACCTTCGAAATGCAAAAGTTGATGCTCCTTAACAATCAGTCGCCCGGTGACATCGTGATGCTCACCGCCGCCGTGCGGGATCTGCATCGCTGCTGTCCCAATCGATTCATCACCGATGTTCGGACGACGTGCATGCCGCTTTGGGAAAACAGCCCCTATTTGACCCCGCTGGAGATCACCGATCGCGAAGTGAAAATCGTGGACTGCCGGTATCCGCTCTTCAGAGAATCCAACCACCTGCCGGTGCACTTTTTGAATGGGTTCATCGATGACCTCAACGACAAGCTCGGCCTCGAAATCAAGGTCACTCAGTTCAAAGGCGACATCCATCTTTCGAACGAAGAAAAGACTCTGCCCTCACTGGTCCAACAACTGACTGGCGACGATTCGCCGTACTGGATCATCGCTGCCGGCGGCAAGTTCGACATTACCATCAAGTGGTGGCACTTCCGGCGGTGGCAGGCAATTGTCGATCATTTTCGCGACCGAATCAAATTTGTCCAGGTGGGAGAAGCAGGACATTACCATCCGCCTTTGAAGGGAGTCATTGACCTCCGCGGGAAAACGACTCTGCGAGAGCTGATACGCCTGGTCTATCATGCCCAGGGCGTGTTATGTCCCGTTACGCTGCTGATGCACCTGGCTGCCGCCGTCGAAACAAAGCCAGGCGCGCCCAGGAGCCGGCCCTGCGTGGTCGTCGCCGGTGGCCGCGAAGCACCCCACTGGGCATCCTATCCCACTCATCAGTTTATCCACACCGTGGGCGCTCTCCCGTGCTGCGCCGAGGGCGGCTGCTGGAAGATGCGGACCGTACCGCTCGGCGACGGAGACGATAGGGATGGACAAAAAAATCTCTGCGTCGATGTCGAGAACGGGCTGCCGCGATGTATGGATATGATCACGCCGGAGTCGGTGATCCAGCGTATTGATTTCTTCGGGTTTCGTCGGAACTGCGAGATCGCGTCAAGAAGTTGTGACGATCGTTCTCGCTGGAACGGTGGTCAAGAAGCCGTCGACCGCCATCCAGAGCCCGGATCCGGACAAAAAATTTCCCCCGGAATCGGTATTTCGGGGAAGCCTGAACCAGGCGAAATCGAAAACTGCACGACAACATTAACCAAAAAGGAGAATTCCTATGACTAATCCCAAAATCAGACTCATCATCCCTGGAAAACCGCCGTTCGAGTTGCCGAATCCGGCCGATCTAGTCAAGCTGAAAACGGACCTCAAAGACGACCTCGGGTTGCAGGACCCGCAGGATTATATCGATCTCTATGATTCAACAGATAACAAAATCGATAACCAGAAAATAGTGGCGTTGTTCGAAAAGCGAGGTGGCACGGAAGGCGCGCCAAGGCGGGCGTTTCCGCAGCTCGCAAATCCTGACGGACTGATTGATTACATCCAGAGGGGGCTGAGGATCCGCCGTGACGTGCTGAGGGAACAGTTCAAGGCGATACCGGAGCACTCCGATGCAGCAGGTACGAACCAACCGAACCAAACGGCAATCATAGATGGCCAGCGACCTCCTCCCGGAGCCGTGGCTGCTACCGTCGCGACCGACACGCTTTTGAAGGACAACACCAATGCAATAGGCACGCTGTCCGAGAATGCCACTCTGACCCCAACCTGGCTTTAAAATCAACTGCCGGTTCATTTACGCAAGCTCGCCGAGATCGCCGTGTTTGGCGAAAACGGAACAGGCAAAGGGATCATCTTCCATGAGCCTCACCACCAACTAAGCCCAGGCATGTTACTGGTAGACGAAATCTTCGCGGCGCTGAGGAGCAGAGTGGCCGACGTGATCGCGGAGATTAACGCAACAACTGAGAGGTTCAACGCCCAGGCACCCGACCTGACTCCTTTGATCGATTTTGTCGCGCAGCTAAGCGGCATCGATGGAACAACCAACGAGTTCACGAGCTTCATACTGCCTGGAGGTTCGCATAATGTTAATGGCAAGGCCGTCCCGGTGGACGACCCCTACAACCTCTACTTCACCCCGGACGGCGCGTCCGCAATCGTCGTTGCGGAAAAGCGCCGCCGCATCGATTTCCTCGACCCGGCAACCTTTGAGCGAACCGGCAGTGTGGACATCGGCCACA
>JBDTOW010000402.1:0-4957 GCA_039933075.1 Verrucomicrobiota bacterium
AGTCGGGAACGATGTTGGGCGGCGTGAAGTTAAAGAGGCCGTCTGGTTGGCCGAGTCCAGCGCCGCTGCCGGTCGCCACGTCATTGGTGCGCACTACCACCTTGAGGCGGAGCGCCGCGGCCTCTGTTAGGCTCGCCCCAGCGAGCCATGCGAAGGCGATTAAAATAGCGAGAATTCCGAAGAGCTTAGGCGAACAAACGAATGATTTCATACTCACACAATTCTGATCGAGTTTTGCAGGACCCACGTCGAGTCTCCTCTCGTTACTAACCGAAGTGCGGCTGAAAGTAACAGAAACTTCAGGGCAACGTGACAGCGAGGCGGAGACACAAGCCCAGGGTGTTGAATGAAGGACTTCGCCGACATCGCATCGTCTCCCTCTCCCCGCGAGGGACGAGCGGGGAGAGGGATAGGGAGAGGGGAGTTTGAGCTAAAACGCCCTTCCTCTCACCCAGGCCTCACTGCTGTTGAGTTAACACATTGAGTTTGGCTGGCTCGGCCCCGGAGGGGCCGTAATCTGAATAGCCGTGGGTGCAACCCACGGATCAACGGAGCACAGCGGGACCGACCCGGAAGGGGTCGAAGACCGATAAACACGAGGTTTGTTAGACCCCTTCAGGGTCGCGACCCATTTTTCCTTCCTATCCGTGGGTTGCACCCACGGCTATTCACATTAATCCGCTCCGCGGATTGTGAACGGCAGCAAGCGCCTGATTCAACGGCAATGCCCCCCGCCCTCTCCTCCATCCGATGGAAGAGAGGGAGAAGTCTCCGCGTTCTCCGATGTATTTTCTTCAGTTCAACATCAGTGGGCACGAGCCGGCCAACGTTGTCCCGGCAACCTGAGTGGTGAAAAGCTGTCGTCTGATGTACTTTAAAGCCTGCTCCTTTGTAGTTTGAAAACCTACTCCTTGGGCGTGGTTATCGGCGCATCATCATTGCCCAGCCGATCTATCAGAGAGTCTAGTTCAGCGCGCTCCTTTGCCCTCAAGACCTTTGGCAATCGCGCGCTCGCCTGACGGAAAGCATCGCGAGCGCCCTCGCGCTGACCCGCGCTCAACTTGACTTCCGCCAGGCTCCACCACGGTTCATGGCTGTCGGGATTGAGCCGGGCCGCCAACTCCGCGGCGAACGTCGCCTCAGCGAGCCGACGCGGATTTCGCTCAACATCCTGCTTGAGCACCAGCCGGCTCCAACGCGCCAATCCCTCGCCGTTCATCGGCGTGAAACGCAGCTTCTCGCGAAGCCGGTCGGCGCGCGTGTCGTCGAGCCGCGCTCGCGTGTACTCCGCTGTCGTGTGGGTAGATTGCGGTGCAATTGTGCGTGTCTGCCGATCCGCCAGCAACCATTGCGCCCATTCGACGAAATGAGGGTCTCCATTTGTGTCTTCTGGTAATCCGATCTTCGGCATATCCGACCGGTCTGAGGTGATCTCCAGTCGAAGCCCATCATTACGGATCTTGAGACCTCCCAGCGCCCCGGCCAGATCCGCCAGCCACCTCGATTGTGGCGTCCGGCTCAAAAACGGCATGGCCCACACGCGTGCCGAGCCATCCCACGACGCGGTGAGAACCGCTCGACCGTCCGGACTCCACTCCGCGCTGACGACCAGGTTGCCGTGCGGCAGCGAATCGCAAACCGGGTGGCCTGTCGCCATGTCCCACACGCGCGCCGTGTGGTCCCACGATCCGGTCAGCACATACCGTCCGTCCGGACTGAACGAAGCCGTGACGACAGCGTCCCGATGCGAGAGCGGACGCGAGACCGCCCGGTGTGTTTGCGCGTCCCAGACGCGGGCCGTTTGATCGCTGGAGGCAGTGACCAACTGCGTCCCGTCGCGATTGAAGCGCACCGAGAGCACGGGTCCCGCGTGCAAGAGTGGCGCGCCGGATTCGCCGCCCGTGCTCACGTTCCAGAACCGCACGTGACCGGTTCGGTCGCCGGCAACGAGTGTTCGACCATCGGGAGTGAGCGCCAGGCAATTCACCGCGCCACCGTGCTTCAACTCCGCGGTTTGCTCGCCGTTGGCGAGGTTCCGCACGCGGACCGCACGATCATCACCACCGGTTACAAGGCGGGTGCTGTCGGCGCTGAACAATATGGCTCGCACACTACCGGCGTGGCGGAAGACCGGCCCGGCCGTGCCATCGCTCGCATTCCAAAATCGCGCGGTTCCATCCACCGAAGCGGACACCAGCCATTGGCCATTCCGACTGAAAGCCACCGCCGTAACCTCGCCATTGTGCTGGAGCAGATCGGCCAACTGCCTGCCGGACGTCGAATCCCAAATCCGCACCCGGCCATCAAAGTCGGCGGTTGCCACGCGCTCGCCGGCGGCATCGAATGCGCCGCAAGTCAGTCGTCGCTGCTCGTGCGGCAACGGCCCAATCATTGGCCTTCCGCCCGCCGCGGACCAGACGCGCGCCGATCGGTCCTTGGAGCAGGTGAGAATTCTGGACCCATCAGGACTGAAGCCGGCCCAAACCAATTCCATCGCGTGCTGAAGCGCCAGTGGCGGCGCGTCTCCAGGCAGCACACTCCATAAGCGGGCGTGTCCGCCAGACTCGGTCGTGACGAACCGCCGGCCATCCGGAAGAAAGCGGACCAGGGAAGCGACGCCAGAGAGCCGAACGGGTTCGGAAACCGCCTGGCCGCTAAAGGCGTCGCGCAACCATACCCGGTTCTGGTAATGACTAACGAGCCAAAGGCCATCCGGACTGAACAGCGCAGGATCGAGCCGTAGCGACAGCGGAAAGCTGCTGCTCAACGGAAGACCCGACAGAGCATCCCATAATTGGCCCTGGCTGGAGAGCGTTTGCGTAAGGATGCGCTGGCCATCCGGGCTGAACACCGCGTTGAGCACTTGCTCCCCATGAAACAACGGCCGGCCGACGCGCCCGCCCGAGGGCACTTCCCACGCACGCGCGGACCCGTCCGCCGAAGCGGTGAGAAGTCGCGTGGAGTCCGGACTGAATCGCGCCGTCTCGATCCGGTAAGGGTGCCGGATGGGGCGGCCCCTTGGTTCTCCCGTTTGCGCGTCCCGGATGACCGCTTCCGTATTGGTAACCGTCACGAGCCACAGGCCGTTGGCGCTGAACGCCGCGAAGTGCGATCCCGGAAGCGTGTGCAAAACGTTGCCTGTATCGGTATCAAGCAACTCGACGCCCTGATTTTGAACAAGCGCCAACAGGCACGTACCGAGTGGATTGAATTGAATCTCTGCAGCCGGGCCGGAAAGTCTGGCGATCGCAGCAAGTTTAGGCGAATCACCGAGGGTCCAGAACTGAATCGTGCTGTCGTGCAAGGCAACGGCCACACGATTCCCGTCTCGACTAATGGCCGTGAGTCGGACCGGCGAACTCAGGACCAGTTCGACGGTTGCCTTGAGTCCGTTGGACGTGTCCCACACGACAAGTTTCTGACCACCCTCGGTGGCGCTGGCGAGGCGATCGGCAGTGATGGCTAACGTGGATAGTCGCCCCTCGTGCACATCCTCGAACTCGTGTGACGCGGGCAGGAGAAAGTTCCGATGCGTCAACGCCGAGACGATGCGCTGCGCCGCGACGAGGTTGGTCTGATGCGAACTCAGGAGAAGAGCGAGGTGGGCGAGCGCTTCCGGGGATTCGCCCCGTTCAAACAGGTCCTCCACGCGTTGCAGTTCAACGCGCACCAAACTCTCCGACAACTGTCGTGCGCGCTCCTGTTCGCGATGCCAGAGGGTGAGACTGGTGATCAAGCCGGCGCAGAGCGTCAGCAGCGTCGCCGCGGTCATTCCCGCGAGGGCCGGCCGGCGGCGGCACCAGCGCCAGGCGCGTTCAAACGGATTGATCGGCCGGGCGCGGATCGGCTCGTCACGAAGGAATCGCTCCAGTTCATCGGCGAGTTCCTTCGCCGAGCGATAGCGACGCGCAGGATCCTTCTCCAGGCACTTGAGACAGATAATTTCAAGATCACGGGGTACGTCCGGGTTGAGCAACCGCGGGAACACAGGTTCGGATTCGGCCAGTTGACGAAACAGGGCGCCAATAGTTTCCCCGACAAAAGGCGGCCGGCCTGTGAGAAGGTGAAAAAGAATCGCTCCCAAGCCATACACATCGCTGGCCGGAGTATGGGCCTCGCGCCGCCCCTCGGCCTGCTCTGGCGGGAGGTAGTGCGGCGAGCCAAGCGCCTGGCCCGTTATCGTGAGGTCGGAGTCGCTGGCGAGATTTCTGACGAGGCCAAAGTCGCTCACAAGCGGTTGGTCTCGGCTATCCAGCAAAATGTTGGACGGTTTGAGATCGCGATGGACGATGCCTTGCTCGTGAGCGTAGTGGATAGCCTGCGCCACGCGCGCGAGGAGTCGGGCGGCTTCGCGGATGGGTGGAGGACGCTCCCGGATCATCTTCGCCAGATCGGGACCGTCCACGTATTCCATCGAGAAGAATGGCTGGCCCTCATGCTCGCCGACTTCGTAGATGGTGACAATGTTCGGATGCCGCAGCTGCGCGATTGCCTCCGCCTCGGCACGAAAGCGCTTCAGATGTGCATCCGGGCTGAAGCGGCCGAACGGCAGCATCTTGATAGCGACGACACGATTAAGGCTCGACTGCCGGGCGCGATAAACAATGCCCATGCCGCCCTCTCCCAACGGTGCTTCCAGCACGTAATCACCGACGCGCGAGCCGACCCGTGGGGCAACGGATGTCCGCGCTTCTTCCGAAGGACGCGTCTCACCAGCCGATTGCTCCTCGCCCGTGACCAATCGAACGAGGCAAACGGGGCAAAGCCCAGCGGTTGAGTCGCGCGGCAAGGCCGTCCCGCAACGTTCGCATGGTTGAAACGATGTCATCCCGTGCACCAAGGTTTGCGTTAGTAGTACTTAGTACTACAGTTCTTCGCGGGCAGAGTAACCGTCACGTCGTGTCTGCTTAGCGTGCTGCCGGCGTCCCGCCGGCAGAAACCGTGCGTGTTGATCCTT
>JBDTOW010000403.1:0-4948 GCA_039933075.1 Verrucomicrobiota bacterium
TTCGGCTTTAAAAGAATAAACTCGCCGCGACGATTTTTGCCCCAAGCCGCATCGTCATGGCCGGAATCCGCCGGCTTGTCTTCGCCCCAGCTCAAGGTGTAGACTCGGTCCGCGGCAACTCCGAGGTTGACTAGATACTCGCGGATCGCCAGGGCGCGCCTTTCTCCCAGCGCCCGATTATACTCTTCCGTCCCCCGTTCGTCACAGTGACCTTCGATCTGCAGCTTTTCAGAGGCGTGTTGCTTGAAATAATTCGCCACTGTTTCCACTTTACCTTTTTCGCTCGCCTTGACCGCCGCCCGATCGAAATCAAAATAGACCGTCTCAGATCTGAAATGTTCTCTATCCGGAATCATTCCCTGAATCAGTGCGAGGTCGGCAGCGGTTGCAATCCCCTCCTTTCCAGCATCGGTTGGGAGTTGCGTGGCGTCGACGCCCGGCCCCCTCAATACCGGCGGGACGTTGTCGTTGCCCGGAGGGATGTCGACTCTTGGACCGGGGCCCGGAGAGGTCGGTTTCTGGCCCATGCCAATCGGCGTCGGACCAATCGGATGCTTTTTACAACCAGCCGCACCAACCGCCAGAAATAATCCCAGGAGCAAGATTTTAAAGAGATAAGAGCGTTTCATTTGATTAAGGCTTTTTTGGGGAAGAATCTATTTTGCCCAACTCGGCTGAGAACAACTGGCACTTCCCGAAATCTGCGCAATATCCTTGACGTGTTTCGTAGGCACGTCAAGCAAAGAGAGGAACCGTCTTCCACTCTTACCCCGCTTGGTGAAGATCACCGTTCGCGAGTTGGGTGCCCAGGACGGATCCTCGCCCGCGACCAGCAGCGTCGCGTCGCCGCCTTCCGCCGGCACCGTGCAAATGTTGAAATCGCCCATCTGCGCCGTGAAAATGATCGTTTTTCCGTCCGGCGACCAATCCGGTTCGCTGGGATTGCTTACCAACCCGGTGCGAAGGCGGCGAATTTCGCCTCCGCCAGCGCTGACTTCGCACAGCGTGCGCCCGCCGCCAATCCGCGACACAAAACAAATCGTCCGCCCGTCCGGCGACCAGCACGGCGACGACTCGTCCTCGCGGGTTTTGGTGAGCTGCTTCAGATTGCTGCCATCAGCGTCGCACACATAGACGTCAGGACTGCCGCCTTTGCTCATGATCAGCGCCACGCGTTTGCCGTCGGGAGACACCGAGGCGGACGTGTTCAAGCCGGAGTAACGGGCGACGATCTTTCGCGCCCCCGTCAAGAGATCCTGAGAGTAGACATCGGGATTTCCCAATTTGTAGGAGGTATAGTAAAGCGCCAGCCGGCCCGATACCCACGCGGGCGCCGCCACCACGGAACCGTCTTGCGTTACGGCCTGCCGGTTGTGGCCGTCATAGTCCGCGATATATATTTCGCTCGCTTTACCGGTGTCGATCTTGAAGGCGATCTTCGTCTGAGCGATGCCCTTCTTCCGCGTGATGGCCATTACGATGTCATCCGCCAGCCGGTGAGCCTGAGTCCGGAGCGATCCGCCCGTGTAAGCCATCGCGAGCAGTGAAGCCTTGCTGATCCGGTCATTCACGCGTCCCTGGACATTGGGATCGTTGCTGCCCACAACGTTGAACTGCGCCTGATCCGGACTGACGAATTTGAAGCCCTCGACATCGAGATCAAATTTGAGCACCGTCGCGGCTTCGCCCGAAAATCCGTCCAGCGAGATGGGAATCAATTTACTGCCGCCCGTCCCTTCGATCTCGATGGCCTCTCCCGCCGCCGACAGCCTCGCGGCGAAAAACCTCAGGGTTATGCCCGTGAGCAATAATAGGGTAATTACGAGTTTAGGTTTCATCCGAGTGATCGCTTTGTTTTGAGGTTAAAATTGATCTTAAACGTTCGCTGCGTGTCCGGCGTCCCTTCCGGAAAAGGCGGCAACCGGCGCCGGGCAACGCGATCCAGTGCGGCCTGGACTGATTTATCCAGCGAGGATGCTCCCGAGCGCCTCAGAATGGACGAAGAGACAATCCGGCCGTCACGAGCGACGGTAACTTCGACGTGGACAGTAGCCGTATCATCGGTGACATCATCCGGCGTGAGCCAGGCTTCGGTGTAAATGCTTTTGATGGCCTGAGAATAATTCGCGTAGGCTTCTCCGCCTGTTCCCATCGCTTCGATCGTTGTGCCAGGCGACAAATCGCTGCGAAGGTCCTGCACCGATTTGGTGATCTGGCCTTTCCACTCCTCGGCGGCTTCTCGCGCTTTGGCCGCCACGTCGGCTCTCGCTTTCCGCGCCGAACTCTCCGCCGTGCTGCGTACGGCTGGCTTCAAATCCACGGTCGGCTCATGTTTCGATTTGGTCTCTTTCGCAGTGTCTGATTTCTCGTTTTTCTTCGGTGGAGTCTTCTCTTTCGCCGGTTTCGATGGTTTCACCGGGGCCCGAGGGTCCGTCTTGGGTTCGGCTTTTTCAATGGGTGGTTTTTGCTCAACGATCGGTTTCATCTCAGCGACCGGTTTCGGCTTCGACTCGACCGGGTCGGGCGCGGGCGGATCGACCTTGGGTGCCGGCTGAACGGTGATTGGATCCGCCGGAGCCTTGGTTTCAGGTGGAGTTTCAGTTTGTTTGGCAGCGGGCTGACCACCACCGGACATCGCCTCGTCGATCAACTTTGTCGGAATGACATCCAGGATCGGCAGGTTGTCCGTCCGGCGGCTGGTCGATGAAATAAACGCCGGACCGAACACCAATAGCGCGAAGAGCAGAAGGTGCATCGCCGTGGAAGCAATAAAACATTTTTTTTGCAGCCGGCTCATGGGCGTGGAAACGGCGACGCTCGCGGCGAGACCCGGGAAATCCCATTCCGCGTGCAGGCATCGAACACCGCGAAAACCTGGTCCCAGCTCGCATTCTTATCCGCGCGAATGTCCACCGTCAGGTTCGGGTTTTTGCGATGGCCTTGAACCAGTTCGGACGTAAGCTGCCCAAGCGGCATGGCCCTGCCATTCAGCCGATACTCCCCCTTGGGACTGATCTCCACCGTTCGAATGTCATCCTTGTCCGGCTTTCGTTTGTCTTGCAGGCCCCCCACCGGGAGTTTCAAATTCAGACCGTTGTCGAGCAACGGCGTCGTCACGATAAAAATGATCAACAGCACAAAGGCGAGATCCAGCAGAGGAGTGATGTTGATATCACTCAAGGTCACCAATGAATTTCTTTGGGAGAAACGGCGCATGATTTATCCGGGCGGCCCATTCGAAGGCAGTTCGGCGAATTTGACGATGAGCTTGTAGGTGATGTACACCACGACGATCAGCAGCCCGATTTGAAAACTAGTCAGCTTCGTCCCTCGTTTGAACACCCGTTTTTCCAGCTTCTGCCAGAGCGAACGATGCAATCGTTTGCCACATTCGCCGCAATGCTGCGCGATGCGCGGATTGCGATACCCGCAATGGTGGCAGACAATGTGCAGGTGCGCACCACAGGCGAAGCACGTATTGCTGTGCCGCGCGTTCGATTCCCCGCACTTGGCGCAGACCAAGGCTTGGGCTGAGCCTGATGCCACCGTCTCTTTTCCGGATTTTTTCGACTCAGTCATCCTTCAAAAATTCGGTTTCCATTTTGGAAGCCAGTTCCTGCGCGAAGTTGTCCAGCTCGACCGTCAACACCCGCAGATTGTGCACGAGCCAGTTGTACCCGAACATCGAGGGGATGGCGACAAGCAATCCGGCGACCGTGGTTATCAACGCTCCCGCCACGCCGGGCGCCATGGCCGCCAACGTCGCCTGGTTTTGTTGCGCGACGTAACCGAATGCGCTCATCACGCCCCAGACCGTGCCCAACAAACCGAGGAACGGCGCGCCACTGACGGCGATGGCCAACAGGATCAAACCCGACTCGAGCTTGAGCGATTCCTGCGCCACCGCGCGTTCCAGGGTCCGCTTGACGTGTTCCATTGCTTTGAGCGATATGAATTTCCTGGTCCCCTCGATGGAAGCCAATTTCAAACGCGTGGCCAGTTCCACACAGCCTTCCTGATAAACCCCGAACAGCGGACAGCCATCGACCTGTACCCGCCGTTCATAAACTCCCAGCACCGTCGGCTGCGATCTAAACTCAGCAGTGAAAAATTCGTTCAGTCTTTTGGCCCGTCGCATCGACAGGAATTTTGAAATCATCACCGACCAGGCAAACATCGAAAAGACCACCAGGATCGCAATAATTACTTTTCCCTCCGGCGTTGCCTCTTTCAGAACGTAAAGGAGATTGGAATCTCCTAAACCGGTTGTCGCAAAAAAAGAATGAATGGGAATCGTCATCAAAAACATGCAGCCCGACCACGTGCCGCTGGGGAAAGGGTGTAACGCTCCCAGCCGAAATGGTCAAAAGCTTTCGGATCAATTTGAGTGGATTCCGGCCGCGTTGTTCAAAAAGAAATGCACTGCACCGCAGCATCGTCAAGCCAACTTCAGGACGGCGATCCCGCTTTCCCGGAAATCTAACCCCACTGCGGTCCGTGGGGCCGGATTTTTCGCGCCGGACACCGGCATAACCCTTGTCGGCTGCCTCACCGTTTGTTAGCGTCCCGACTCATCAGATGAATTGTATGTGCTTAGCGTGCTGCCAGCGTCCCGCTGGCAGATGCGTATGTTGTGGATAATCTCGCAGGGAAACGGTGGAAAAAAGGATCAACACGCGCGATTTCTGCCGGCGGGACGCCGGCAGCACGCTAACCGGACACGATGAATTCGCCCACCACCAAGCCCGCGGCGACTTCCCGGTCGCGCATCCGGCTGCAGGAAGGAGGCCTGTTGATCATCGTTTTCCTCCTGGGCCTGTTCCTTACGTTGTTTGGCGGCGTCGTGAAACTGCCCAGGTTCGAAATCGGCAGCGAGGGCCAGCGTCAACGCGTCTTTACGACGAATTCGGACGGCGAACGGGTTCCGCAATTCGAGGAAAAAAACAAA
>JBDTOW010000404.1:0-4945 GCA_039933075.1 Verrucomicrobiota bacterium
ATACTGCCTCCGGTCGAAATCCTCCTGGCCCAGGACGAGGAAATCCAGCAGTTGATGGCCCGCTTCCAGGCTGGCGAGTCCAACGGGGTGGCCGTCCAGCAACTGGAAGTCCTGGTGCGCACCGCCATCTTCAAGCCGGCCACCGTGCTGGTAGGCCATCTGTTGCAAGGTGCCGCCGACCAAATTGATGCTGCCTATCAGCCCAAACCGGGCCAACAACACAAGGGACGCCAACCGCTCACGGTTCATTGTATTTTTGGTTCCTTCAAACTGGAGCGCGACTACTACTACCACGAAGGCAAACAGCAGGGCCATTTTCCGGCGGATGCGGCACTGGGACTGGAGCAGGGGAACACTCCGGCTTTGGCGCGACTAGTGTGTCTGGAAGGAGCCGATGAGGCCAGCTATCAAAAGGCCCAGAACCATTTGCGGGAAACCGGCGGCATCGACTTCTCGGCTCGCCAGATTCAGCGGTTGGTGCGCCCGCTTGGGACTGCGGCCCAGACTTGGCAGCAACGAGAAGCCCAACGACCCGATCCCGACAGTAAGGCCGTGCCAATTATGTACGTGAGCGGCGACGCCTCCGGCGTGCCGATGCGCAAAGAGGAACTGGAAGGGCGCAGGGGCAAACAACCCGATGGTGGCGCCAAAACGCGCATGGCCTATCTCGGCTGCGTGTTTACTCAGCACAAACGAGATGAGGAGGGTCGCCCGATTCGCGACCACGAGTCCACGACGTATGTTTCCTCCTTTGGCTCCATCGACGAATTTGGTCCGTTGTTGCGGCAGGAGGCGATCCGGCGCGGTCTGCCCTTGGCCATGCAGGTCGTCTTGCTGATTGATGGAGCTGTGGGATTGGCCAACATGGGACGAGATTGCTTTGGCACCGCCGTTCAGATCGTCGATTTCTATCACGCTCTGGAACACGCGGGGCAAGTTCTGGTGGCCCTCTTGGGCAGCAAGGAGCATCCGGCCTACAAACCCCGACTCCATCGCTGGGCCAAGCAGTTACTCAAGGACCAAGTGGAGAAACTCATCGCCCAAGTGCGCCAAGAATGCGCTGGCAAATCCCAGTCCCAGGCGGTGGAAAAGCAACTGGCTTACTTCGTCAATAACGTACCCCGCATGCAATATGGCAGCTTCCGCCGAGAAGGTTTTTTCATCGGTTCGGGGGTCGTTGAGGCCGGGTGCAAGACCGTGATCGGATCGCGCTGTAAACAGTCTGGCATGTTCTGGGGGAAACCAGGCGCCGAACACGTTCTGGCCTTGCGCTGTATCCATGCCAGTCACCGGCTTGATCGGTTCTGGAAAGAGCGCCTCAACGCCCACGCCGCTCGTAACGATTGCCTGGCGCTCGCGGAGTAGCCGAAGAATTCTGTCGTGCACCCTGCTCCATCTGCATTAAACAATAGGCCTGGACTTGCCAGCCGGTCCGACAACATTCTCCCAAGGTTTGGAGAAATATTTCACGATCTTTCTCATCGTTGAAAATAGGTTCCTGCCGATCTCCGCGATTCATCACATGATAAATCGCTCCCTCATATTCAACCCTTTGTTTTCACGCCATTCCGAAACCTTTACTCTTTCACGGTAGTTGTGTCAATACTTGGGACCGACCCCTTTACTCTGCGAAAACTCCCCAGCTCGATTACGCTTCAATTTGAAGCACCGGAAAAACATGCGTTCGGAGCGTTTTATTCACATGGGCGATTGCTTCGTCCACAACTCTTTCCAGCGGTTGACCGTAGGTGCTGGGTTGCCATACATTGCGAGATTTTGGTAATCCCGAGGAAAGCCCCAGCAACGCGGTCGATTCGGCCTCCAGGTCGACAAGTGACCAATCGAACCGCGGCCTGTGCATAAACTGCCAAATTCCAAATGCTCCTATAGATTGAGGAGATGGCGTCAAATCCTCGGATGCTGGCAAAATTGATTCTTTCCGTGAAGCCGAAATTGTAATGGTCATGGTGAATTCTCCACGGCGCTTTGGCGAAAAGTTGAATTGCAGGAAGTAATACCGGTTTCTTATCGCGCCGTAGGCATCACAGAGGAAGTTACAGCTCTTTGGCCGACGGTGAACCTCGTCTTCCCCTGCTGGTTTAATTGATGGAAATGCAGTGCTCCATGATTCGCTCAACTTCGCAAGAAATGTCTTCTGTTCGTTTGCCATACATTTACTACCGCTCTCATTGTTTACTACCCTTTTCATCGGGTCAAATATTGAAAAAGCCCATCAACACCGTAAACAAAACGAACTCCTTGGGGATTCCCTGCCGCTCGCAGAACCGTTTGCTCTGCCGCCTCAGCGTATTCCGGGCTCTTTAGTGCCCACACGATAACTTCGCGGCCGGTGCCTTGCCTTGCCCACTGAGTGAATTGCTGCAGCTGTGAACTAAACCTCGTCAAGGCTTCACCAGCACGCGGCAGTTGGTATTTTCCTTCGATCAATTTCAAGGTGTTACCCACCTTTAGCATCCAATCGGGAACTCGCGGTAAGGGGTCGGTTCTTGGTATTGACAACTCTACCGCTGTTTCCAGCACAATAGGTGGGCCAATGTATTTGGTCCTGGCGAAATGTTTCCGCACGCAAACACCAGCCTCGCCGCAACCGCTTCCATTGTTCCGCTGCCCAGGGTCTTCGAGACCTCGATCGCACAGGTTCGGCCCCCCTTCATATTGCAAACAAAGCTTCCGCCCCATGACCAAGCAGCCTCAGGTGATGATCAAACAGTTACCAATACGCAGAACCGACCCCTTTCCAGGTGATGATCAAACAGTTACCAATACGAAGAACCGACCCCTTTCTCCAGGACGGAGCGCACTCCGGCGACAAGGGCGATGACACGCGTTGGCAACGGGAAATCGGATGGTGCTTCCAAGGTATAGGACAGCCGGGTTTTGTGCGTAAAAAGATAAAAGGCCTCCGGCCATTCCAGACGCGATCTCGGGTCTACACTTGGACGAATGATTCCGTCGTGCGCCGCGCGATCCTCGATCACAGGCGAGTGGTCAATGGGACAGACTTCGGCCACGTAACGCATGATCAACTCAGCAAAAGACCGTTGATTGTCCGGATTCAACTCGTAGAGGTAAAAACCGTTCGACTCCCAGTCTTCGTGCAGGCAGAGGGCCAGGTCAAAACTCGGCTGCCGGTCGAGCCACGCGATATGCGCGCGCACTTCCCGGGCCTGCGGGGCCAGGTATTGGCGGTTGAGATCAATCCCGTCTGCATTTTCACGTCGATTCAAGGCGAACCCGGTCGGATTCAGGCACGGACACAGCCAGACACCCACATTCGAAGGCCATCGATTCTCCCTTAACAATTGAAGAACCGCCAGTGGGCCTGCCGGTTCGTCGCCGTGAATGCCGGTCGAAATGTAAATCCGTTTGGCTGGCGTAACCGGCGCTTTGCGGAGCGCGCGCAACTTCAGTGAGCCAGTTTCCAGAAAAAATTCGGACTCCCATCCGTGCTGGCTCGCGGCCTGATCGACTTCGCTGAGGACGTGCTTGATGTCGATGGTTTCACCGCCGTAGCCGCCCTTGTTCCTGCCAAGCCGTTGTAGGAGTCCAGTCATATCGAACCGAGATGGAAGATTATCGCTGGATCGATTATGAAACTAATCCGTTCTGTCAGGAAGCGATTGCCCCTGGCACAGCAGCGGCAACAGGAATCTCGCCTTGATTACTTTGGAGCTGCGCCGATCCATCCAGTTGAGCAGGGCTCGCATCCGGACGAGGAGAATCTTTGAACGGAGGCCGCATCCGCAATCCGAGCAAGTCGAGCATCGCCCGGTCGGCGTCGTAGTCGGGCGAAGGCACGGCCACGGTCAACATGGTTCTCGTGTCGCTGGAAAAAATCGAATTTGCTCCCGCCAGAAAGCAGAGCGCCTGTTCGGAAACGGAAAGGCGGGCTCGTCCCGCGGAAAGGCGCACGACCGATTTCGGCATGAGGATGCGGGCGGTGGCGATCATCGGCAAAGTTTCGTGAAACGGAACATCCGGCTGGCTCGCCAACGGAGTGCCGGCGACTTGAGAGAGAATGTTGATGGGAACTGATTCCGGGTGCGGCTGGAGCGTGGCCAGCGTCTGCAACAGAGAAATGCGGTCGGCAATGGTTTCGCCGAGTCCCAGGATGCCGCCGGCGCAAACCGTGACCCCAGTCTGGCGGACCGTTCGAATCGTGTTTAGCCGATCCTGATAGGTCCGGGTGGTGATGATGGATTTGTAGTGCGATTCGGAGGTGTCGAGGTTGTGATTATAGGCGTACAATCCGGCTTCTTCAAGACGCCTGGCTTGGGTCTCCGTGAGCATTCCCAGCGTGCAGCAGACTTCAACGCCGATCGCGTTGATCTCTTTCACCATTTCGAGAACGCGGTCGAACTGCGAATTGTCGCGGACTTCGCGCCACGCCGCGCCCAGGCAAACGCGACTCACACCGTTCTCTTTCGCTTTCTTCGCCGCCGTCACGACAGTCTCCTTGTCCATGAGCGGTTGCGGAGTGATACCCGTCTCATACCAGGCGGACTGCGAGCAGTAACCGCAATCCTCCGCGCATCCGCCCGTTTTGATCGAGACTAATTTGCAGACTTGCACCTCGGCGGGGTCATGGTATTGACGGTGGATCCGCGCGGCCTCAAAAACCAATTCCAAAAGCGGACGTTCGTAGATAACGCGAATTTCGTCGATGCCCCAATCATGTCGGATCGCGGCGCGCATTAGATCCTCCCGGAAAACTGCGTTGCCTTCATGAATTGGTTTGCGGCGGCCAAGGCACTTGCCGCGTTGTCAACCTGATTGCGCGTCATGGTTGACAGCATAGCCGTACGATCCCGTTTCGCAGAAAGGCGTCATCGGCAAGAACTATGCTTACCAGACCGGGGCGAGCGCGCGGCTGTTCTTCGAAGGACGCAACTTCAACCCCTTCATGGCCGCAGGCGGGTCCAGC
>JBDTOW010000405.1:0-4944 GCA_039933075.1 Verrucomicrobiota bacterium
CAAGCCGTTCGATCTCGGCCTGGAAGTGGGCAGCAAGCCGGAGTTGTTCGCCGGCCTGGCGTTGCAGGATCAAAGCGGCGGTTTGATCATCTGCAACGGTTACAAGGATACCAGTTTCATCAAGATGGCGCTGCTCGGGATCAAACTGGGCAGGAAGGTCATCATGGTGGTGGAGAAGCTCGAGGAAGTGCGCCAGATCATTTCCATCTCCAAACAATTGGGTGTCGAGCCGTTGATTGGAATTCGGGCGCGCCTTCAGAGTCGCGGCGCGGGAAAGTGGGCCGAAAGCGGCGGCGAAAACGCCAAGTTCGGCTTAAGCACCGCGGAGTTGCTCGCGGCCACTGAATTATTGCGCGAAGAAAAACTGGAGCATTGCTTCAAGCTGGTCCACTTCCACATCGGTTCACAGGTTCCTGATATTTTGACGATCAAGAAAGCGGTTCAGGAGGCGGCGCGATTTTACGCCAAGCTCTTCAAGATGGGCTTCCCCATTGATTGCGTCGATGTCGGCGGCGGGCTGGGCGTGGACTACGACGGCAGCCGATCGGCGTTCGACAGTTCCACAAATTACACCTTGCAGGAGTATGCGAACGACATCGTCTATTACATCGCCGACGTGTGCAACGCCGAGAATGTGCCGCACCCGGAAATCATCAGCGAGAGCGGTCGCGCACTGGTCGCCCATCATAGCGTGCTGATCGTCGAGGTGTTTGGCTCGATCGAGAAGACCCGCATGTCCAACGCCTTCACTTACGGCGAAAATGAGCACGCGCTGGTCAGGGAGTTGCTCGATATTCGCAAGAATCTGCCGAAGTTGAACAAGCTGGAGGCGTTCCACGACGCCTTGGAGCGGAAGGAAGATGCCCATAATATGTTCACGTTGGGACTGCTGGACCTGCCGGAGAAGGCCAAGATCGAGACGCTCTATTGGGACATCGGCCTGGAGGTGGTCCAGAGCTTTCGCGGCCAGGCTTACATCCCCGAGGAAATTCGCAAACTCGAAGACAGCCTCGGCGATCAATACCTGTGTAACTTCTCCGTGTTTCAGTCGCTCCTGGATCATTGGGCGCTCGGTCAACTGTTTCCCATCATGCCCGTGGATCGCCTCGGCGAACGCCCGACGCGGGAAGCCACGCTGGTTGACATCACCTGCGATTCGGACGGGCAGATCAACAAGTTCATCGACCTCCGGGACGTCCGCGACACTTTGTCGGTCCACGAACTCAAAGCCAACGGGACCAGTCTCCAGCCGTATTACCTCGGTTTCTTTTTGATGGGCGCCTATCAGGACATCATGGGTGACCTGCACAACCTTTTCGGTCGTGTCAATGAGGTTCACGTCTTTCTCGATCCAGACGAACCGGCGGGTTATTACGTCGAGGAAGTGATTGAAGGCACTACCATCGTCCAGGCCCTGGCTGCCGTTCAGTACGACGAAAACGAATTGAAACGGCAGATGAAAGCCCAAATCGACCATGCCATCAAGACCGACAAACTCAAACCTTCGGAAGGGATGCGGCTGTTGGATGATTATGAACGCGGCCTCAGGGAATACACCTATTTGACGAATTGAATTCAGCCCTCTGCATGCCTGAGCTCGTTCCCAAAGCCGAATTGATGCGTTCGTTGGGGCGGCTCATCCGTGGTCTCTCCGCGATCTTCTGGGGCTTGCCCATCACGATGATTGTTTGTCTGAAGAGCGGCGCCTACGAGTGGCTGCGAGGACTTGGCGCCTTGCCGCCGGTGATCGCTACAACGCTCCTCTTTTACGGCCTGGCCCAACTGGGCTATTTCCAGACCCAGGAACGAATCTGGCACAGCACGCTCGAACGCGCGAAGATATTTGCCCTGGTCAATATCGGTCTGTCGCCCTTCCTCTACTTTTGGCACCGGATGCCCAATGATCCGTTCTTCACTCAGGCCGTGGCTCTGCTGATTGTGACAGGTTTGGTCTTTCTGTTCACGCTCAACCAGGTGCTCCAACGCCTCACCGCGATGCTGCCCGACGAAACGCTCCGGACGGAAACCAAATTATTCACCGAACTCAACCGCTATCTGATCATGACGAGCATGGGGCTGATCGCCTTTTATCTAATCCTGATCCAGATCAATCAGCTTCCGGCGTTTTTGATCGATTTTGCGCAACTCCTGGTCGACACGAAGCATTGGCTGCTGCTGGTGTTGATCCTTTTCCCCCTCGCGATGACCATGACGCTGATTTGGAAGATAAAAGAGCTGATTCTCACGAGCGTTTTCGAGTCGGAGAGTTGAGCCCGCTACCCCACCAGCCGGTACCAGTTGTCGCGCTGGCGCGGTTCGTAACCGAGATCCTGGATCAGCCGCTGCATATCCGGCACACCCATCCGAAACGTCGTGCCGGCCTGGCTCACGACATTCTCTTCAATCATGATGCTGCCTAGATCGTTCGCGCCAAATTTCAACGCGATCTGGCCGATCTCCTGTCCCTGGGTAACCCACGAGCTTTGGATGTTGGCAATGTTGTCGAGGTAGATGCGGCTCAACGCCTGCATCCGAAGGTACTCATGCGCGCCAACGGTCGGGGCTTTCAGCTTGGTGTTCTCCGCCTGAAACGTCCACGCGATGAACGCGGTGAAGCCGCCATTCAAGCGTGCTGCCGGCGTCTCGCCGGCAGAAGAAAGACCAGCCCCGCCGTTCGATGAAGATATTGCCGGAGGGTTGTCGGCAGCACGTTGGCTCGCCAGCGACTTGTCTTGCTGGGCGCGCACGCGCTCGAGGTGTTCGATGCGTTCTTCCACCGTCTCGACATGTCCAAACATCATCGTCGCCGTCGAAGCGAGTCCGAGCCGGTGCGCCACATCCATCACGCTCAACCAATCATCGCTCATCGCCTTGAGCGGCGAGATGCGTTTGCGCACGCGGTCCACGAGAATCTCGCCGCCGCCGCCGGGGATCGAACCCAAGCCCGCTTTCACAAACTGCGAAATGATCTCCTCCAGCGACAGATTGAACACTTCCCGGAAATGAATGAATTCGCTGGGACTGAATCCGTGGATATTGATCTGAGGGAACTTGCTTTTGATATGAGACAGCAGATCGAGATACCACTGCAGCGTGAGTTTGGGATGATGACCGCCCTGCATTAAGATCTGCGTGCCGCCGAGCGCGATGGTTTCCTCGATCTTCTTATCAATTTGATCGTGCGTGATGACATACGCGTCGTCATCTCCTTCCACGCGATAAAAGGCGCAGAACTTGCAATAAACGTTGCAGACGTTGGTGTAATTAACGTTGCGGTCGACGATGTAAGTGACGATCTCGTTGCCCTGCCCATCATACGCACTTGCCTTGGCCAGTTGCCGACGACGATCGGCCAAGGCGCCTAGTTCCTCCAACGGCAACCCGTAAATCCGCAGCGCGTCAGACGAATCAATCCGTTGGCCGTCCCAGACTTTTTGGAGCAAGTCTTCGAGTGACGAGTCGCAAATCATGGCTTAAAAGTAAAGGCGTTTGATCCCGATGTAAAACTGGAACCCATGTCAATTGGACGGTTTCCGCCCGTGTCCACTCAACGGCGTTCACTCCGCCAAGCAAATCCGGAGTCGTAAAGCCGGCGTTTATTTTGTCATCTTTCAGTCTTTTGTTTTCCACCGGATCGCTACTGCTCGATCACCTTCTGCACATGATCGTAGAGTTGCTGGACTTCCGCGCAAACAGCGGGCCGATCCAACTGTGGCGCGACGTCCTCTGCTTGTTCATAACGGAAGGCCACGGCGTAATCGGTGTAACTAATCAAGTGTTTGAATGCCGACGTATCGCGACCTTGTTTGTTCAACAAGCCGAGCAGTTCTGCCAGATCATGGCGCAACGGGTATTGGACCGACAAAGCGGACAGCCAGGCTTTCAAACACTTTTCAATCGCTTGCTGGGCGTGAAAGCCAAAGATTTCTTCGGCGAAAGAATCGCGATCGGTCATGGCCTTCAGAGCGGCCAAATCTTTGCCTGCCATCGTCAACAACTGGCGGGCATGCTCAAGTTCGATCATATAAGACCCGCCCTTCACGCACGGCTCGTCCAATGACATGGTTGATGCTGCCTCGCCATTTCTCCACCGTAGCGCGAGTGCATAGCAGTAAATCCTTGGACACGCCAAATCCGGCTAGAAGTTCGTAAAGCCGGGTGAGCTGCTGACGTCGGGATTCAGCGGGTATAAACGGCTCGTTCCGGACAATGAGAAGGTCCACATCGGCATCCGGACCTGCCTCGCCCCTGGCCCGCGACCCAAAGAGGATGATCTGCGCCGGGTGAACCTCGCGTACAATCACCTCGGTCATCTCCCGCAGCAACTGATCGGACTGCGATGTCGTTGCGGCTCGGTCGGATTCTGATCTCATACGGGAAAAGTTAGCGGCCCTGGCTCGGAAAGGGAAGAACTTCAGAGCGTCCAAAACGATCTTGGCGATCCGAACCGCTTCCTCCTGCGTTAGAGAGTCTTGGTCGGCATTGTGCTCTGGCACTGCAACTCCTTTAATCTATATGAAGATCCCCGCCTACCGTGCCAACATTGATAATCTTCTCGACTTTTCCGCCATAAACATTGGTCAAAAAGGAGATGGACTGATTATCTTGTTTCACATCTTCCATAAGCTGCTTTAACTCGTCGAGGAACGAGGGGTCGGCCTCCATCTGCTTTTTTAGCTGCTGGCGCAGCGCAGCCTGGGCATCTTCGTCACTGGGGGCTTTCTCCAGATCAGTGAGCGCCTCGGCAGCGATCGTATTCCCCTGGAAACGATGCTTTAATGCCTGATAAAGGGCGAGAATCTTATTGCCCGTCCCTTTCGCCAGGTCTTCAACAGCAGTAGCTCCAACTTGCACAAGATAAGGTGCCAGAACGCTAACAGCCGAAGCTGCAAGTGTAGTGATCACGGTCGGCTCCATCTAGAACTCCCCTTTGCCTCTGCCGTT
>JBDTOW010000406.1:0-4928 GCA_039933075.1 Verrucomicrobiota bacterium
AGCAGTTCATTCTTCCTGGTGATTGCTTCGTCGATTGTGGGGAACTTCTTCGCTGGCTGGCTGGCGCAGATGTTTGGGTATCGCCGGTCAATTTCGCTAATGTGCTTCGGCTTTTTTCTGGCGATGACTGGCACCTTCTACACACCGCGGGATCACCATTCCATGCTCGTTTGGATCCCGATCGTCGGGTTTTTTTCCGGCGTTTTCGGACTTTTTACCATGTATCTGCCGCCGCTGTTTCCGACCCTGCTGCGGACAACCGGTGCGGGATTCTGCTACAACATCGGGCGCATCGCAGCAGCCTTTGGAACGGTTTTCTTTGGCTTGTTTTCGAAGGTCGGCGATTTTCGGCCGGCGCTTTTATATGCCGGATTTTTATTCGTTCCCGCGATGGCCGTGTCTTTGTTGTTGCCGGAACCGACTGATTTAACGGGGCCGCTCAAGACGGCGGAAACGCCGCCGGTGGAATGAATGGAAAACTCTTATTAGTTGGCGGAGACGCGAAAGTAGCGTTCTCGGACGCCGGCGATTGATGAAATGGCGCGAAATTTCCCCGGCAACGGGAGCCGGTTGATCGAGGCACCCGATTCCACCACCCAGGGTCCAGCCGGTGTCGGCGCGCCCTCGAGATGAAATGTTCCAGGACTGCCACTCAGCAAATCAAAATCGATCTGAATCTTGTTGCCGGAGGTGATCTCAGTTCCGGTTATCTCCATACTCAAGGCCGGCGGCGTGCCAATCGTTGCGGTTACTAGTCTGGCCGGGCCATAGTCCAGGAATCGATTCAACACTCTAGCTCGCACGCGAAGCGAATAATCGCCCGCTGCCGTCGGACTGAAATTAAATGAAGAGCCGGACGTGACATCTGTCACCAAGGCGTCGACGAGTTCCTCGGCCCCGGTGACGGAAATGTCGTCGAGATAAAACCCGACGCCCGGCGCGGCATTGTTAAAATAGACGTCCCCCAAATATTGATAAATGAAACGGACCTTGATCTCGGATGCCGCATGGGCGGCGAGGGATACGTCTTGTCGATGAAACGATGTTTCGCCCTGGTCGCCAGTGCCCGCTTGACTCCAGACGTCCCGCCAGCTTTTGCCGCCATCGCTCGAAATCTGCGCGCGGGCGACCTGATTGGAGGTCGCCCAGCCCAAGCGCGTGAAGAATATCAGCTCACTGTCCGCGCCCGGGCGCAGAAAACGGTTCAATGTCACGGACTGATCCGTTGGCGTGTCCAAATGGGCCAGGCGAAAGGAAAAATTTCCAGAAGCCTTGGCGTCGTTCGTGATCAACTGATAGTCGGGTGAAACCTCTGCTGTCACATTGGCTGGGCCGTTCTCGGCTCCTTCCGTTGCGGTGAACGGAATCCTCCGCTCTTGCTTCCATTGGTACGCCACAGCACCACCGACGAACGTGAAGTGATAAGTGTTGTCCTGATTGACCGCGGCAGGATCCGGGCCCGAGATGATCGGCGCCGAGTATGCGGGAACGAAGTCGACCTTAAAGTTGTTGTTAGCAGTGACGGAAGCAGCCATCTGAGTGTCCGCCAGTTCTGGACCGCCGAAGGTAACGGCGTAATTGCCATTGCCGGGAACAGGAACGGAATAACCTCCTGAGTTGGCTGTGAGCGCATAGAAGGCGGATCCTGGAATGGTGACTTTGACGCCGCCGATGCCCTCGCCGAGGTCATAGAATCCGTTGCCGTTGAAATCATAATACGCCACACCCGTGACGATCGGTGTCAGACCTCCGCGTGAGCCGAAGTCCTGGGTGACGAGTTGAGGTCCGACTGAGCCGTTTGAGCCGACACCCACGCCGATGCCCACTTCGCGAAATGTCGAGTTGTGAATATTGAGGCGATGCCCAGGAGGATTTTGGATTCCCCCGTTCCCGGACGTTCCACCCCAATCGACGTTCAAGCCTGCGTGACCGTAGAAAACCGACTTGGCATGAGCAAAGACATTTTCGGCGGTGACCGTCCACGGGTAGCTTTGGGCCGTCACGCGGTCGAAGTTGTCGCAAGGGACTTTCCCGACGGGACAACCTTTGGTGCCTTGGTGGTCCTGGAATTGATTCTCGAACATGTCCTGAGTGTGCAGACGCGCGGCAGTCAGCAGCTTTTCGTTCATCGACAACGGCGGCGCGGCGCCAATCGCAGCAAATTGAGAGCCGACCAAAAGCAAGTCCACTTGAAAAAAGTTATACGCCCCGACCACATCAGGATCCGTCGTATTGATTAACCGTTGCCCTTCCACCGGCGGATTAGCCCGAGCCCGGTTGATGAACTCCAGATAAAGCTGCTCCTCGTCAATGGGGTCACCGATTGAATAAAGCGTCGGCGTCGTCGATAGAAATATTCCTTTGGCCGAGCGTGGTGATCCCTCGTTAATCGCGGTCGGTGGCGCTCCCGGCGGGGCCTGGTGAACGATCCTGATGGCGTTGCGGGGCACCTCTTCCGCTCGAGTATCCATCAGGATGAAACACGCGAGAAGCCCTAAGATAACATTCAGTTGCGTTTTCGGAATGCTATTTCTAGAAGCGCGACGAAGTGAAGACACGCTGAACTTTTTTGGGATTGATTTACGTGTCACAAAATCGTTTTTGGCTCGCGGATAGGATTGGGTTAAACCTAACGCATATTTAGCTTTCGCACAGAAATGTCCAGTTTTTCCGGTTTCCAACTCGATCTTCAATGGTTAGGGGCGTCTCCCGGTTAAAAGTGAAAACCGTAATTAGAGCAAAGGAAGGTTTCGAGCCTGTTTCCGGATCGAACTCGCACCATAGCACGGGCAAAACTTGCAAAGTCCATCCATTTTCAATATTCGGTAGTGTCGGCCAATGACCTTCACGCCTTCCCTGCAACAACCACAGGCTTCGAATCAAAGCCGCGCCGGGTGGCTTCTTCGAGAATTGCCGCCGTGCCGGTTGCACCCACCCGGGTTACCCCAAGTTCACGCGCCATCAACAGATCATCCAGCGTGCGAACTCCTCCTGCCGCTTTGATCTGAACCTTGGGCGAACAGGCGGCGCGCATGAGCTTAAGGTCGTGCTCCGTCGCCCCGTGGTAACTGTATTTGCCATCCGGGCCTTTGACGAAACCGTAACCTGTCGAGGTCTTCACCCAATCAGCGCCCGCGCCTTCGGCAATGTGGCAGAGCCTGCGCTTGAAGTCATCACCGCTCAAACCGACGCCGCCCTGGGCAAGATAATCGTTTTCGAAGATCACCTTCACCTTGGCGCGGTGCCTTTGCGCCTCCTGGCACACGGCCCTGATATCGCCCTCGACGTAGCCCCAATCACCGCTGAGCGCTTTGCCAATGTTGATCACCATGTCGATCTCCACTGCGCCATCCTGGCAGGCCAGTTGGGTTTCATAGCGCTTGGACTCGGTCGCGCTGTTGCCGTGCGGAAACCCGACCACGCAGCCGACCAGCACCGTCGTGCCCTGGAGCAGTTCGACAGCGCGTTTCACGGCGTAGGGTTTGATGCAGACGGAGGCGACGCAGTAGCGCGCGGCGAGCCGGCAGCCCTCCTCCAGCTCCTGATCCGTCATCGTCGGGTGCAGCAGCGAGTGGTCGATCATTTTGGCAAGTTGTTCGTAGGTGTATTTCATTTTCGTTCGTTCCTGCGGGCCAATCGTTGTTAACAGGGTAACGATATCGCAAGACTGCGTGAAAAGTCACTTTCGGACCGCCAAAAAATCTCGGGCAATCACATCAAAAGCGTGAAGAGTGGCAAGGCGCCAAGCATTCAGCACAAAACGACTTTGTTCTCTGGGGAGCGAGGACAGTGGACCGTTCACTCCAGACTGCGAGGCCAGTCTGCGCGGAAGCTCAAGCCGCTTTGAGAAACTCCCTGACGATGGAGTGAAATTCGTTCAATTTAAAGGGTTTGGGGAGACAAAGTTTTTCGTTCTGCTTCAAAAAGCTCTGCGTCCTCTCGTTAACGACGTCGCCCGTCATGAACACCAACCGCGCCGCTGCTCCCGGGTCGAGAGTTCGAAGCTTCTGGTAGACTTGCTGTCCGTTCAGCCCTGGCATTTTCCAGTCGCACAGTGTGAGGTCGTAGCGGTTCTGATGCAGATGGCGCAGGGCTGTTTCACCGTCATGGGCAGTATCTACTTGATAGCCACGAGAGGTCAAAACTTCGCTCACCAAGTCGAGAATCGCCTCCTCGTCATCGACCACCAGAATGCGTTTGCCCTGTCCTTCAGAATGAGAGGTGGTGGAGGGTGAGATGACGGGCGCTTCTGTTTCCGAGGCCATTTCGGCGGGGGCGATCGGCAGCTCAACGATGAAAGTTGCGCCGGCACCACGCTGGCTTTGCGCCGTGATGCTGCCGCCATGTTCTTTGATAATGCCGTAAGAAAGACTCAAACCCAAGCCGGTGCCTTTGCCGGCTTCCTTGGTCGTGAAAAACGGATTGAAGATTTTCTTTAGATTGTCTTGGGAAATGCCCGGACCATCGTCCTGGAAGGTAATTCGGAACTGGCCACCGAAGGTCCCGCTGCAAATCCGCAGCGCGCCTTGGGGTTGGTGCCCTTCGATCGCCTGGCGGGAATTGTTGATGATATTAAGGAAGACTTGCTGGAGTTGATGCGCGTCACCCATCACCGGCGGCAGGTTCGCAGCCAAATCGGTGGTGATCTGAATATTGCTCGTGCGCATCTCATAGGCCATGAAGTCCACGGTCGCTTCAAGCAACTCATTCAGGTTGGCAAGTTTCCGTTCCGGCGGATGCTGCCGCGCAAAGCTCAGCAAGCTTTGCACGATCTTGTGGCACCGCTGAGCGCTTTGCACAATGCGGTCCGAAAAGCGCCGTTGTCGATCATCGACTCCGGATTTCTGCAACAACTCGGCAAATCCAATCAGCGCGGTCAGCGGGTTGTTCAATTCGTGAGTCACCCCAGCGACAAACTCGCCGATCGC
>JBDTOW010000407.1:0-4920 GCA_039933075.1 Verrucomicrobiota bacterium
GCCCACATCCGCGAGTTCACGTAGCTGGACGATGGCAGAAGCGGATGTGGGCATCCGCGCTCCGATCCGAAGGGGGTGTCATTCCGCTGTGCTGGCGCCGGTGCGCCTGACACAGAGAAACGTTTGATGTCCACCTGACGAAAGGCTAGCGCTTGGATCCGTTCATGCGCGCGGTGGCCGGGGCCGTCTTCACTGAGGCGTTCTTCACAACCGCGATTTCAGGTAGAAGCCTGGTGTTGCCAGACGCGGTGACATTTTTTGATCCCGCAGTCTGCGATGACTCCGCGTGGATTTTGCGGAGCCCGAACAGTTGTGCTTCTGCTTGAAGCCAGATTTCCTCGTCCCGGCCGCTCGGCTTGCCTTCTTTTTCCCATATCTGGGAGGCGAAGAGAGCGATTTCGTCATGTGTCAATTGTGTCATTTCTTCTAATTTGTTTTCGTTAATCATAATAAAAAGCTCCTGGAGATTCACTATTCCCGGCGGGATGCAGCGGGAAACTAAAGGAACCTCTGGATTAGTCAAATTAAAATTCAAATTAAGAAAAAATGAAGATGAATTCTCCGGAGAATCACTGCCGTGAATTAAGGCGGCTGTCCGAGCGGCGGCCGAACTTGATGTTCTTAAACTCTGGAGGAGCGACATCGTTATAGCCACCGACCCCAGAGGACAAAAAGCCCCAGCGGGGCGGCATATTCATTTCGATGTCGCTCCGATGGAGCTTTGGGTTTCGTGATTCATGACTATAAATATTTCGCTCCGCTGGGGCTAAGACACAGGCATCGCAGCCTTAATTCAACAACAGTGAGGGAGAGGATGGATTGAGGGCGAGTTACTGTTTTGACTAAATCGTTCCGGCTTAGACAACCAGATTTTCGCCGATCCGCAGGAGCTGAAGTTCCTTGCCGGCGTTCTTGAACTTTTTGATGGCTTCGCCGTGGTCGATCTTGATCGGCGGGAAGGTGTCGTAATGCACGCCAATTATCTTATTGCAGCGAACGAACTCGGCCGCTTTAACCGCGTCGTCGACGCCCATCGTGAACGTGTCGCCAATGCAAAGCACGGCAAAGGCGAGCTGCGTCGATTCACCAATCAGCTTCATGTCCATCGTCAGCGCCGTGTCGCCCGAATAATAAAAATTTCCGTCCTTTGTCTCGACGACGAACCCGCCGGGGTTGCCTCCGGCGGCGCCATCGGCCATGGTGCTGGAGTGAATTGCGTTGACGTATTTGATGCGGCCGAAGTCGAGCCGCCATGAGCCGCCGTGGTTCATCGGATGAATATTGGGCGCGCCGGCTTTGGCGATCCATTGCGTCACTTCGAAGTTGGAAACAATCGTCGCGCCTGTCTGACGCGCAATCTCCACCGCGTCCGCGCAATGATCGGAATGCCCGTGAGAGATTAAAATGTAATCGGCGCGAATAGTTTTGATGTCGATCGCTTTGGCCAGGGGATTGGGCGTGATAAAAGGATCGAAGAGCAGCGTCTTGCCGGCCACCTCAACCGCGAAACAGGAATGTCCGTAGTAAGTGATTTTCATAGGATCATTGGATCCGCCCGAATTTTTTTTCCAACTCGCGGAAATTCATTTCGATCAGCGTGGGCCGTCCGTGCGGACAGGTGTAGGGCATCGCGCAATGGCGGAGATCGTTGACCAGGTTTTCCAGCTCGGGACCCGCCAGCGCGTCGTTGGCTTTGACCGCGTGGCGGCACACCGTTTTCGCGACCGTGCTTTCGCCCAGCCGCCAGGCATTGACCGCCTGACCGGCGGCTTTGAGTTCATCAACCAGCTCCGAGACGAAGCGGCGTGCGTCGGATACCTTCACAAACGGAGGAAGGGCATCCAGCAGAAACGTGCGATCGCCAAACTCGCTCAACCCGACGCCAAGTCGGCTCAATGTTTCCAGTTGTTCGCGCAGGAACTGCGCGTCGCGCGGCGGCAGCTCGATCGTTTCCGGGAGAAGCAATCGCTGAGATGGCGCGTCGCCTTGTTCCATGCGTCGTAGCATCTGCTCGAACAAGACTCGCTCGTGCGCCGCATGCTGATCCAACAGGACGAGTCCGCGGTCCGATTCCAGCACGACATAGAGTCGCCCAATCACACCCACCAGACGAAGTGGAATCCCGAGCAGCGGGACAGCCTGGGTCTGAAAGGCCGCCGGTGCAACATCCGATGCAGGCGGTCTGCCTGGCGGCTCGCCCGCGGGAACAGCCGGGGCTACGGGAGATCGAATCGAGGATGGCGGCAAAGCCACAGGCGCGGGCGCAACAGACGGCCGCGCTGCAGCCGGCGAGGGCACTGAGGCGACCGGCCCTGCCGGAGTCGCGAGCGGCAGATGCAGGTGCAGGTGATCGGGTCTGGTTTCGGCGACTTTTTTAGTTTCATGGGTCACCGGTTCTTTAGACACTACGGATGGTAAACCCCGCGAAGTGAGAGGTTCGGCGCGAGCCTCCGTGGTAGGGGGAGCGACGTGACAGTCAAGCAAAGTCTTGCGCAGCGCGTGCGCAACAAACTGACGCACTTCCCTTTCCTGATGAAATTTAACCTCGCGTTTCGACGGGTGGATGTTGACGTCGACTTCGCCGGGATCACACTCCAAAAATAAACAACAGACCGGATAACGGCCTTTCATCAACGAAGTGTGATAGCCTTCCATCAGCGCGTAGTTGAGCCCGCGATTATCAACCGGGCGACGGTTCACAAAAAGATGCTGTTCCTGGCGGGTTGCACGCGAAACGCCCGGCGCGCCAATGAAACCCCAAACTCGGAAAGGAGGAACCCGGTCGGCTGCGGCGAGACCGTCATTATCCTGGCTCTCGAACTCGGTGGAGAAGTCGAGGGATAAAAGCTTCAAATCGCCGCTGTACAATGCGCGGAATCTCTCGTGGAGCGCCGCCAGGCGCGAGGCGGAGTCGTTGCCGGATTTTATCGCGGGCAATTGCCAGATCGTCCGGCCATCGCTCGTGAACATCATACCGACCTCGGGGTAAGCCAACGCGGCGAGCGTGAGGTAGTGCTGGATATGCGCCCGCTCCGTTTCGTCGCTCCGAAGAAATTTCCGGCGCGCCGGCACGTTGAAAAAAAGCTGGCGCACCTCCATGTCGGTCCCCGGCGCGCCGCTGGCTTCCTTGACACCAAGAATCCTGCCGCCGGTGATCACAACTTGCGTGGCGGCCACGGCGCTGCTGTCTCGCTCCCGCGTGGTTAGCGTCAGACGACTGACGCTGGCAATGCTGGGCAAGGCTTCGCCGCGAAACCCCATGGTCGCGATCGAGTTGAGATCGTCCGCGGATTGAATTTTGCTGGTTGCATGGCGCTCCAGGCAGAGCAACGCATCATCCTTGCTCATCCCCACGCCATCGTCGCTCACACGAATGAGGCTGCGTCCCCCCGCCTGGACTTCGACAACGACTTTCGTGGCCTGCGCGTCGAGCGCATTCTCGACCAGTTCCTTGACGACACTCGCGGGCCGTTCGATGACTTCGCCGGCGGCGATTTGATTGGCGACTTGTTCGGATAAAAGCCGGATGCGATTCATGCAGTGCAAAACGGATTCGTCACAGCGGAAAATCTGCCGCCCGTGTCGTTCTGCTCACAATTCGATGGCCATTTATTGCGCTCAAATTGACGGTGGACAAATTCCTCGGAGGAATAAAGAGCTGTCAGGCGCGCAGCGGCAGGGTGAGCGAGAAGATCGCGCCGCGTCCGGGTTCGTTGCGCACGGCGACCTGGCCGCGATGATCTTCCATGATCTTCCGGCAGATCGAAAGGCCCAGCCCGGTCCCTTGAGGCTTGCCAAATGTCGCGAAAGGTTCGAAAAGGCGGGTCGCGATCTCCGGCGCGATGCCAGGGCCGGTATCTTCGATTTCCGTCGTCAAAGAATCCCCCTTGACGGCAAAGCGCATGATGAGTTTTCCACCATTGGGCATGGCCTCCACGGCATTGTGGATGAGGTTAAAAAACACGTGGCTCAGACGGTCAGGTTCCATCAACACATCGACCGACGGCGGCGCGTTCTCGCATTCGAATTTCACCAGGGTGCCATCCAATTCTCCGCGTATTTCTTCCAGGAGTTGCTGGATGTAAACGGCGAAGTCGGCTTGAGCCAGCACGATCGAACCCTGCGACATTCGCGTAAACTCAAGCAATTCCTTAATCATGCTGGTCAGACGGTCCACTTGCTTTCGAATCCGAGTCTTCGCGGTTCGCCGCATCTCGGGAGTGGCGTGGTCGGCATCGAGCATGTCCGCGGCGAAGCCAATGACCGTTAACGGATTTTTAAGATCATGCACGATTGAGCGAGCGAATCGCCCAACCAGGGCCAGCCGTTCGGCCTGGAGTGTCTCCTGAATGTACTGGCGATTGAATTCGCGCAGGCGAAGACTTATCTGGCGAACCAAACTGATCGCGAGCTTCGGCGATCGCTCCAGCATCTGGAGTAGATCGGACTGCGGAATAAAATAGACCTCCGTATCCGTCTCTGCTGTCGCGGTGGCTGAACGGGGCTCATTATCCAAAACCGCCATCTCGCCAAAAAATTCACCGGGGCCAAAGTGGCTCAAGTTGCGGCGTTCGCCCTCGGTGACCAGCGCCGAGATCTGCACCAGCCCTTGTTGGACGATATAAATCCCGTCGCCCTGGTCGCCCTCACGAAAGATAGGTTCCCGGGCGAGAAAGTGCCTGCTTTGGGCAACCTGGCGCAACGCATCGCATTCCGCGGAAGTGAGACTGCTGCACAGCTTGCTTGACTTCAAGTCGACCATGATCACGAAGCTAGGTTAATAAAAAAAACACTAAAGCACAGAGATTTGTTTGCCAATTTCCGATCGCTGCGGGCTAAGGCACGCTGAGGTTCGTGAGCCCGTTCGTGGGTCTGCAACATCGGACGCGCATCGGGGCCTTGAACTGCGCACACATCGGA
>JBDTOW010000408.1:0-4910 GCA_039933075.1 Verrucomicrobiota bacterium
ATCTCTTAACCGCACCCAAATTGACAAAGATTGAAGTAACACCAGCCGAACAAATGCTGGTCGACCCGGCGGCCACGGTCCAACTGAGGGTGCTGGCAACGTTCTCGGACGGTTCGCAACGCGACGTCACTCCAATGGCGGTTTACGAGCCTGCCAATGGCCTGGGGAAAGTTGCTCCCGACGGACTGGTTCGCCGCGAAGGTTTTGGTGAAACGACGATCCTGGTGCGTTATCTCCAGTGTCAGGAGCCGGTGCGTCTAGCCTTTGTTCCGGCGCGGCCCGGCTTCAAGTGGAAGAAAACGCCGGGCAACAATTACATCGACGAGCAGGTCCTGGCCAGGCTGCGGGCGTTGCGCATGAATCCATCGGAGTTGTGCGCCGACGAAGTGTTTGTCCGCCGGGCTTCCCTCGATCTCCTCGGCATTTTACCGACCGCGGAGGAAGCCCGTTCCTTCGTGTCGAATAGGCGCGGTGATAAACGGTCGAAACTCATCGACGAATTGCTCGCCCGCCCGGAGTTCGCCGACTTTTGGGCGCTTAAATGGTCGGATCTCCTGCGGGTTGAAGAGCGGACGCTTGACCAAAAAGGGATGCGGAATTTTCACCGTTGGATTCGGGAGAGTATCGGCCGGAACAAACCTTTGGATCAATTCGCTCGCGAAATACTCGGAGCCCGGGGAAGCACGTACTTGAATCCGGCAGCGAATTATTACCGCGCCAATCGCGATCCGGTGACTCGCGCCGAGGCCACTGCGCAGGTTTTTCTCGGCACGCAATTAAAGTGTGCCCAGTGTCACAATCATCCTTTCGATCGCTGGAGTCAGGATGACTATTACAACTGGACGGCTCTCTTCGCGAAGGTGCAATACAAGGTTCTGGAGAACCTCCGCCAGGACAGCAACGATTCGCACGAGTTCAAAGGAGAGCAAATCGTCTTTGTCGCGCGCCAGGGCGAGGTGAAAAATCCGCGCACGGGCAAAGCCGCGGAGCCACGTTTCCTGGGGGCCGCCGCTTCCGAGGTGGACTACGCTCCACGCTCCACGCTTCACGCAGGAGACCTGGACGAACTCGAAGCCCTGGCCCAGTGGCTCACCCGCCCGGACAATCCCTTCTTCGCTCGCGCCCAGGTGAATCGCATCTGGTTTCACCTGATGGGCCGGGGCATTGTTGATCCAATCGACGACTTTCGCGCGACCAACCCGGCATCACACCCGGCGTTGCTCGACGCATTGACCAAAGACTTCGTCGCGCACAAGTTCGACCTGCGTTACCTGATTCGGCTGATCATGAATTCGCGAACTTATCAATTGTCGAGCGTCCCGAACGAAACCAACCGCGATGACGAATTGAACTATTCTCACGGATTGGTTCGCCGCCTGACGGCGGAGCAAATGCTCGATTGCCAATACGAAGTAACCGGTGTTCCATCCGCCTTTGCGGGCTACCCGGCGGGGTTGCGGGCGGCGCAGTTGCCGGGCGCGCATTCCGAGCGCAAGCGCGGCAAAAAAGCGAACAGCGCCGATCAATTTCTTGAGCTGTTTGGAAAGCCCCAGCGGTTGCTCACTTGCGAATGCGAGCGCTCGGCCGAGACGACGATGGGCCAGGCATTCCAAATGATCAGCGGTCCATCCGTCAACGAACTTCTAATCGAGAAGGACAATCGGCTCGCAAAACTTCTGGCGTCGAGCAAGCCGGGCCGTGAAATTATCGAGGATCTTTACTGGACGGCGCTCACCCGCGCGCCAACCGCGGCTGAGCTGGGAATGGCCGCTAGCTATCTCGAGAAATCGAAAAACCGCCGCGCTGCGCTGGAGGACGTGACGTGGGGATTATTGAACGCGAAGGAATTTGTGTTGCGGAGATGATCCGTCACTCTTGTTACCAACGAGGCCACGCCGAATGGGCCAAACCGGGGTCATTGGGTTATGAGGCCTGATAAGGTTGCAAGAATTCCCTTGGACAGCTTGCCTCGTAACACACATTCAATTGGAGTCAATTCAGAGTTGGCCTGCGACTCCTGGGCCTTCGCCAGGCTCTTCTTCAGTTGCGCCGCCAGCGCGCTAACGTGAGGCTCCGTGAGGAGGCTTATGTGGTTTCCGGGAGTGGCGTGAACAGTGACACCTCCCTCCGCCAATTGCCTCCACAAGGGCACCGGATCGAAATCGTCGATCGATTCCTCCATCGCTCGGAAGATCGTTACATGCCCAGGATACGGTTTGCAGATGTACCGCTTGGCCGCGAGAAAGTTCGCCTCCTTTACGTTCTACAGGATTTTATTTCCCAATCGTGCATTGGCTGACTGCAGATGATAAGCATTCTGCCAAAGCTTGCTTTTGATTCTTCGTTGGAGAGTGTGAAGTTTCGTTGCCAGGTAATCCCACCGTTGCCCCGTGGGCACGGCCGACAGGGCTTCCCAATGGGATTTACCTTTGCCCAGAATGAACCTGACGCGAGCGAGAGTCTTTTCGCGCCGCCGCAACAGTCTCGCATAGCCGCGGGGATAACTGTCCAACAGGGCGAGTAAAGCCACCAACTGTCCTTGCGCGTGCAGTTGTCGAGCGATTTCATACGCCACTCTACCGCCGAAGGACATTCCGCCAATGTAATAAGGGCCTACGGGCTGGAACCGCCGAATCTCTTCGACGTAAACCGCAGCCATGTCCTCGACCCGCGCCAGAACAGGCTTCTTTCCATCCAACCCCTGGGACTGGAGCCCATAGACCGGTTGGTCCGGTCCCAGACGGTTCGCCAGGTCAAAAAAATTCAGAATGTTGCCGCCGATCCCGTGAATCAAATAGAAGGCCGGTTTCGTGCCGTGTGGTTGGATCGGCACGAGTGTCGATAACGAGCTATTCAGGTCTTGCTCCTGAAGAACCCGGGCGATGCCTTCGATTGTCGGTGTCTGCAAAAGCGTTGATAAGGGGAGTTTGCTGCCGAATTGTTCCTCGATCTTCCGGAATATTTGCGCGGCAAGGAGCGAGTGTCCTCCCAGACTGAAGAAATCGTCGCGGATTCCAATCGGGTGAACTTTGAATTTGTCCTCCCAAATCGCGACCAACATTTCCTCTGTTTCATCACGGGCGGAGACGCAGGACTCGGTTGATCCCGCCCGCTCTAAAGTGTCAGGGGCGGGGAGGGCCGATCGTTCCACTTTGCCGTTCGGAGTCCGCGGGAGTGCGTCCAAGGCCACAAACCTTTCCGGTACCATGTGGGCCGGCAATCGCCGGTCAAGGAAGATTCGTAACTCTCGCGCTTCCCGGGCGATCGACGGTTTGGGGACAAAATAAGCGACGAGGCTTTGTTCTCCTCGCGGGTTATCGCGTGCGACCACGACCACCTCCTGCACCGCTGGATGTTCGAGAAGAGAGGTTTCAATTTCTGAGATGTCGATGCGGAATCCTCTTATCTTGACCTGAAAATCCTTGCGCCCACAATGCACGAGGAGTCTATCCGAGTCCATGCACCCCAAATCTCCGGTTAGATAAACCCGTTCTTCTGCGCTCTCTCCGTCTTGGAGAAAGACTTGTCGAGTCAGTTCCGGTTTTTGCCAGTAGCCAGGCGAGAGATAGCGGCTCCGAACAGCGATTTCGCCGATTTGATTGAGTGCTACCGCACACCCCGACTCGTCGAGCAGCAATACTTCCATCTCGTCGACAGAGTACCCGAGAGGCACAACCTTGCCTGGAATTACTGTTTCAGGGGTAACCACCATTTGCCGCACCGTGCCTGTTTCGGTTGATCCGAGGCCAGTGAAAAGCGCGCAGTTCGGGGAAATATGTTTTCTAACAAGGTGAATGTCGCTCGTCAGCACTCGTTCGCCCCCGAAGATGACAAGGCGGATTTCGGGAAAGCCGGGGCCATCTTTCAAACCAGCCACAAAGTGGCGGAATACAGACGCGACAGAATGATACACGGTGATCTCCTCTGCCAGCAGCCATTGATCGAAGTTCGACAGGCCCTCTTCACGCAGGTCGCGTGGAAAAATAGAAGCTCCATTCAGCAACGCCCCGAAAATCCCATACACCGATCCCATTACACTGCCCGAATACAAGAGGGTCAGCCGGTCCGATGCAGCCAGGCGTTGCGCGTTCGTGCGGCGCATGCAGTTATGGAGCACGTTGCGATGGTTTTGCATTACGCCCTTTGGTTTGCCGGTGGAACCCGAGGTGTAGATAATGTAGGCCAAATGATCGGGCGAGATGGGCAGTTTTAGATTTATCTCAGGCACATCCTCGGGCATATCCTCCAGATTGAGAACAGTCTGTTTGTCGACAGCCAACGTGTGCGCGAGGTCTAGATTCCTTTTGTTAGTCAATATGAGTGAACTCTGCGAATCTTTCAGAATATATCTGTTCCTCGCTTCGGGATATGCAGGGTCAATGGGGACGTACGCTTTCCCACTTTTCAGCACGCCTAGAAGCGCTGCGAGCAGTGGCGCGCCTTGTTCCAAGAGGAGCACGACCGGTTCTTCGGTCCGCCCGTGCATCGCAAACAGCGCACGCGCGATTCGATTCGCCTCCTGGTTGAGCTCCCGGTAAGTGAATCGGTGATTTCGAGTTTTGATCGCAAGAGAATCGGGAAAACGCTCCACCTGCTTTTCAAACCGATCGCTGATGGATTGTTCGATCTCCGCTCTCTCAAACTCGATGAATGCGCCTGGCGAATGCAAAAACATTAGTCACGCGGAAACACGTTTGCTTGGAATCAGTAAACAGGGCGTCCTCTCCCCGCACGCCAATCCGGCCAAGCGCCAGACGAACAGAAGACCTTTCGTCAAGCGCAGGTGCTAACTATTGCCAAGACCGTTTGCTATGCGTGTTGGAATTCACTCCGTTAATTTGGAACTGACTCACTGCCTTCAGCCAAGGTTCTGCCATAATGAAAACAGGAACTCAAGCTTTTCTGCGCTC
>JBDTOW010000409.1:0-4903 GCA_039933075.1 Verrucomicrobiota bacterium
ATCGAACTGACCGGTACCTCCAGCACATCCATCGAGGACGCCGTTGAGAAAGCCGGTAAACGCGCGCACACGACCATCAAGAACCTTTGCTGGTTCCAAGTGGTAGAAACGCGCGGGGAAAGGTGGATAGCTGGCGGGTGACCATCAAAGTCGGCTTCACCGTGGAAGCTTAAACGGTATCGATGCAGTGAAGGACGCACCCGGCTGCGCTTGCATGAACAGACTTACCAATTCAGCTTTGGCGCGGCTGTAAAGGTGTGTGCGCCAAAGCCAGCAATGCCTTTGCGATTTCGGCAGACGGCAGCAGGTAATCGATGTGGCCGGTCTCAACTGCGGTGCGCGGCATACTATCGAATGATGCGTCGGATTGCGCAAACGTCAATCCGCCAGCGTCTTTGATGGCCTTCAGCGCGGCGCTGCCGTCGCCGTCCAAACCGGAGAGAATGACGGCCACCGCGCGCGGTCCGGTCGCCTCCGCCAGCGAATAGAGGAAAATATTGATCGTCTTAGGCCAACCCGGAGGCCTGGGTGTCGACCGTAAATTGAATACATTGCCGACCGTTGTCATGTCTCTTCGAGGCGGCATTACAAATACCTGGTTTGGTTTGAGTCGCATGCCTTGTTTGACCTCCACAACCGGCATTTTTGTGACTTTGGAAAGCAGCTCCGGCAGCAAATGCGGGTTCTCAAGCCCGCGATGCGGCGCGATGACAAAGGCCATACCCGTATCGGCAGGCAGACCGCGCAGAATGTCCGTATAGGCTGGCAACCCTCCGGCAGAACCGCCTAGACAAACCACTCGAAAAGTGTCGGCTGAGGGCCTTCTTTGCATAGGTTATCATGCTACCTTAAACTGGTCTGTTAAATAGAATTCTTTTCAGAATGGATAAATCTTCGGGACGAAGCCGGCGCGAATCAAGTCGCCGGTCGCTTCGATGTCCGCTTCCGATGGCAACAGCTTGCCTACTACCATCCAGCCGCCGATCGCTCCCGCGAACGCATCACGCCTGACGTGGACTGGCGACATTCCGCCGCAAAAATGGATGAATTTTTGCACAAAAGGTGAGGCAGTGAAGTCGAAACTAGAAAAGGTTGATCGAAGGGGTTTGCAGGAGGTCGGTGGTGACAGTTTTCTCCTGGGTTTGCTGCGGTCCTTTTGTCGCCTCGGCTGTCGTAGCTTGCTGGAACTCGGCCGGTTTGGATAGCGCCAAGAGCTGCGCGCGGTCCGGGACGCGCTCGACCAATACCGCGGCGCCAGCGTGGTCTTGTCAGCTTGAGTGTCGGGAACCAAGCGGTAACTACAATAATTGCCGCCTGATTATTCAGAGAGAGCGACCTAAACCAGCGAAACACTCAATTGAATGCCACAACCACGGATTCAGCCATCGCGATGACGACGGCCCAGACTCCCGGAATCTCCCGTCTCGTGCGCCGCATCCACATTTTCACGGGACTTTTTCTTGCGCCATGGATGGTCATGTACGCGCTCAGCACGCTGGTGATGGCTAACCACGAATACGTGAATTCCTTTTACGTTTCCAAAAGCCCGGTGATGGCGAAGGAGCGCGAACTGGATTACTCGCGCTCCTTCTCGACCAGCCTGACATTTGATTATCAATGGAGCGGGTGGAAGGAATCGAACCCTCGTGATTATTACCATCGCGCATTTTCGAGGGAATTCGTCGTTTTTGGAGCTGAAGTTGCCGGAAAGGTCGTCATTTCGCACCACTCAATCGACCAGATCGCCAATCCGTTACCCCTCCGCACCGCCTGCTCCGGACTCATGTGGCCGCCGTGCCAATGAACTGGTGCAACTGCGTGTAAACCGTGTTATCCGTGAGCCGCCCTTCCGTCGCTTTGGTCAATGCGAGTTGGAACAGGAGCTCTTCGCGGTTGGGATTCATGGCTGTTTGGTGTCCGGTCTCATTCACCGAACGCCCAGAGGTGGTTGGCGCCGCGGACGTAAAGATGGTTGCCCGAGATGGCCGGGGTGCAGGGAACGTTCTCCCCCAGCTTGTTCACCGCCGCCACGTCGAGCGTGTCGCCGGCGCGGAGCACGGCAAAGGTTCCAGAAGTGTTCACGGTGTAAATGAATCCGTTGGCCGCAACGGGGGACGCGACGTATTGCCCGCCCGGCCCCAGACGCTCCCGGTCGAGCAGGCGTTTGCCGCTCTTCGGCTCGATCACAGTCCACATCCCGCCGTCCCGCACGAAAGCGATGCGGCCGCGATAGAACAACGGTGACGGCAATTCCGAAAGCCCCTTGGTGGTCTCCCATTTCACGTGGGTGTCCGTGCAGTCATTCCGGCCACCGGGTCGAATGCCGACAAAGCGGTCGGCGTTGAACTTATCCTTGGAGTAAGCCTCGTCGGCATCCCATTCCGCCTTGGTGATGACGCCGTCCTTGTTGGCATCGGTAAAGTTACGCAGCAGGCTTCGGATCGGAAACATGTTGCCCGGGACGTTCTTGGATACTTCCTTGCGAATCTGCCAGATCAGCGTTTCGGGCACTTCCTCAATGGCGAGCTGTCCGTCTTTGTTTGCATCGTGGTCGGCCAGGAGCTTGTTCCAATCGAAAATCGGGTCATCCGGCCCGGAGGGATCGCCCATGCCGCTGCCCCCGGCGAACAGCATCCCATCGCCGGCGACGGGTGTTGTGACTGCCGAGAATCCCCATCCGCGGACCCACCACTTCGGCTGGCCGCCCTTCAAGCTGTAGGCGGCGACCCGGCCCTTGCCCTGGACCATGAGTTCCTCGATGCCATCGTGCCGCCACACCATCGGTGTCGAGTAGGAGGAACTGGCCAGCGGACGCGGCGATTCCCAGACCGTCTTGCCGGTGGCGGGCGCGAGCGCGATAAGGTTCGCGTTGGTGCTGTCGCCGTCATGTTGAAGGATGAGCTGACCGCCCGCGAGGATCGGTGAGGTGGCCGTGCCGTACTCCGAAGGCAGCCGTTCGAACGCGTGCCGCCAGACTTCCCTGCCGCTGAAATCGTAGGCGATCAAACCGAACGAACCAAAGTAGGCATATACGCCTTCGCCATCGGTGCAGGGCGTGGAGGCCGCAGGCGAACTGAACTCATGACACTTCTCAATCTTGTCCGTCGGCGCGACCTGACGCCACAGCTCGCGACCGCTCCTCGCGTCGTAGGCCAGGGTGACCAGTTGATTGCTGACGAAACCTGTCAGGAAGATCCGGTCGCCCCAGACAATAGGAGAGGAAACACCCGGCGGCACCTCGGTTTTCCAAAGCAGGTTGGTGCCGGGCCCGAAATGGACCGGCGGTCGAGCCTCTTCGGCGACGCCCGCGGCATTGGGGCCGCGAAACTGCGGCCAGTTCGCCGGCGCTGCGGCCAGTTCGCCGGTGGCAAAGAGAAGAAGGATGAGTTGTTTCATGATTTCGGTTTTTGGGTTGAAACTTTTTTGATGTCGGATCTTAGCACAGGACGGATTCATGGCTGCTTGATCTCCGCTTTGTCCTTCGCCTCGGCGGCCGCGATTTCCTCCGTGACCGACTTGCCGTCCGGGGCGAAATGCCAATGCAGGAGGTTCGTCGCGAGAGTCAAGGCGGACTGGTTCCGTTGCGGTTTGGCGGTATCCCACAACCGGACGGAGCCATCCTTGCCACCGCTGACCAGCGTCACCTGGTCGGGCAGCAAGGCCAGGGACCACACCTCCGCATTGTGCCCGCGGAGGAAACCCAGGGGACGCGCTTGGGCCGGATCGCTCAGGTCCCACAAGCGAATGGTTTGATCCGCGCTCGCCGAGGCCAGTTTCCTGCCCTCGGGCCAAAACAGCAGGGATGCCACCCACCCTTGATGCCCCTCCAGCCGTCCGATCTGTCTCCCGGTGGCGACTTCCCACAATTTGATCGTTCCTCCGGCGTAGCCTTCACTGGAGGCGAGAATCCTTCCGTCCGGCGAAAAGGTGAGGGCGATGGTGAACTCTTTGGTTGCCTGCGTGGTCCAGCGTTCACGCCCGGTGTTCAAGTCGATGATCCGGATGCGGCCATCCCTCATGGCATAGGCCGCCAAACGCAGGTCGGGGCTGGTGGAAAAACGTGTTTGGCCCGTCACACTGGCCAGATCATACATGGGGAAAGTCCCGAGTTTCTGTCCATCCGGGATACGCCAGAGCGTGATGGTAGCGCTCGGACGGGTGGTGAAAGTGGCCAGGCGGCGCCCGTCTTCGGAAAACGTCAGGGCGATGCATGAGGCGTCCAAGGGCAGCCTGGCCACCGGACTTCGTGTGGCTGCATTCCACAGACGCACTGTGGAGCCCTCTTGCGTCACGGTGGAAAAAGCCAGCAGCGGCTCCTGCGGAGAGAAGGCGACACGCGCGGAACTGGACGCCGTGCCACCGGTGTACGGGTGGGCAATCTCCTGGCGCGTGCGCAAATCCCAGACGGAAACCCCGCCGCCTGCAAAATCTCCGACCGCGAGCCAGCGGCCATCGCGGGACGCCGCGAGTGAGAATACGGAATCCGTTTGGCGGCAGAGAGTGAACAAGTCGTCGCCCTGGCAGAATTGCCATAGGTAGCGCCATTCCCAACCGCGAAGATCAATTTCGGTTTTCGTCGCGGGCCGATGACGGTTCAACAATTCTTGAGCGCGGCCAAAATTATTCAGCGTGATGGACTGCTGGGCGAGGTTCATGTCCGAGGCGTAGGCGCGGCGGCGTTCGGCGAGCGCCAGGATTTCAGCCTCGCGACGGAGTTGCGCTTCATTGGCCTGCGCCTGCTGCGCCTCGCGGCGTTGAACTTCTTCTCCGGCTCGGGCCGCCAGCGCGCTGTTTCGTTCATTCATCGCTTGCCGCAGCCCCGCCGCTGCCAGACCCAACCCAACGACCAACGCAATGACCACCGCCGTCCCCGCCGCGAACATGAGTTTGTTTCGGCGAAATG
>JBDTOW010000410.1:0-4897 GCA_039933075.1 Verrucomicrobiota bacterium
ACGAGCGCGGTCGGTTGCAAAGTCTGTCCAGGCGCTTCGCTGGCCATCTTGTGCGCCGCCAGTTTGCGGAGTTCCTCGTAAACCAAAGGAAGCAACTCGTCCGCCGCTTTTTCATTGCCCTGTTGGATCTGATCGAGAACATGCGTGAACTGGCTCATGGCATAAGCCATAGCGGATGTTTCGAGGCGACGGAAGTCCCAAATCAGGGCGGGGATCGGAGCTCTTCAAATCACCCGGAACGTCAGCCTCCACCGGTTACACATGCAAACTGATGCTGTTCGGTTTGGGGGGGCGCAGGAGCGCTCGATCGGCAAAACGTCAGAAGTTGCTTCTGGACGAATCGTCCCTTTATCTCCCTCGTGGCCGCGCTCTGTTCATGGGACCAGGCGCACTCGGTAGAGCCTTCCGATCAGTTCGGCCCTGGAGACTGGGATCGCGTCTTCGAAGCTTTCAAATGCGCTGTTAGCGATTCGTGGAAACGCGTCCGGAGCCAGATTTACGAAGTTCGTAAAGGGATAATCCGCGAAATCGAGTTGATATTTTTGACTGATAACCGCTGACCACGATATCAGGTTTCGACGGTTGCCCAGGGGCCTTAAAGTCATTCGCAATACCGAGGCGGCGTCCAAAGGATCCGTACCAGCCAATTGTTCCTCGATGTTCAAAAAGCCGTCGTGGTCCGGATCGGCAGCGGCGCCATTGTCGCCGGTGGCCGAGAGCGGATTCAGCCCATGGCTAATCTCCCAGCCGTCAAGCAACCCATCACCGTCAGTGTCCGATCTGGCCGGATCAGTGCCCAGGGCTAACTCCTGGTCATCGGTGAGACCATCAGAATCACGATCCGGATCGAATGCCAGCATTACGCTTACGCCCTCCAGCACACTCGATCCTTGAACAGCTCCAATCAATTGGGTTCCGAGAAATCCCGAGTCCAGCAGTCGCGTTTGCTGATCCTGGTTCGTGTTGAACCCGCCACCGCCAACGACCGCGCCGATCTTGATGATGTCACCCGGCAGCAACCCACCCAACTCCCGGAGCGGAATAGCGATCTCAATGAAATTGGCGTTATCCTCACCCGTCAGGCTGGTGACCTGCGGCGAACTGTGAAACTGCTGCAGCCGCATCCCGGGAACGTCGCTGACGCCGGCATCCAATTTGAAAACACCCTGGCCGGTATTCAGCGTCAGATTGCTTCGCGCAAAGCTGCGATATTGCCCGTCCGCAAGCTCGTCGCCGAGAATGCATCCGAGGCCGGGAGCGAAATTTGTAAAGGAAAGGTTCGCCAGGAAATCCAGACCGTCAGCACCCTGCCCTTCCGGATCAACGATTCCATTGCCAACCGCGAGCAGATTGGTCACTCCCGGAAGCCGTGGTGATTCGATGAGCAAAAAGACATTGCTGTCCCGGTAGATCATGACCTGCTCGAATCCAACATAAAGATTCGTGCGATCGTTGTTCACGTAAACGCGGCCGAGGTTCGAAAACTTTCCCGTCAGCGTCGGAATTGGATCTCCCCGAAAATCAAACCGCTGTCCAAAGAGGTTGCCCTGTCCATCATCCGGTGGCGCGATTTCCAGAACCGGAGAATTCCAGGTGGCAGAATAGATTTGGGTTGGCGGCAAGGCCCGCTGAATCCTCATGGAATCAAAGACCTCGCCGCCAAGCCCGATCGCCTGGGCTTCCAGCGTATCTCCATTGATGGTGATTCGGACGCAGTTATATCGGCTCCAGAAAAAAGCGCTCGCGACGTCCAGCTCGGTGAATGGGTAAAGCGGCACGCCGCCGCCCGCGCTGGTGATGCAGTGAACGCCGTTGGTGGGATTAAACCGTTCATAGCCGTGTTCATGGCCCGAGAGGATGAGCTGCACCTTGTACTGGCTCGCCACGGGGAGAACCACATTTCGGATGTCGAGACGATCCGGAATTCCATCAAAGTCGTAGTCGTCGAATCGATGCGCGGACGAAGAGGAAATCGGCACATGAAACAACAGGATTTTCCACGGCTTCGTCGTGGTCGCGAGATCGTTAGTCAACCAGTGGTACTGCGGATCGCCGACCTTGAGCTTGTACTGGCTCAGGTACGGAACGAAGAGCACCGAGAAATGCGCGTCGCCCTGCTCGAAGGAATAATAATGTTCCGGGCTGGTGCCGGCGAGGAAATGGTCCGCGGCGGAGACCGAATTGGTCGGCAGATAAAACGCGTCCAGATAAGGCTGCGCGGTGGAGTAGAGGTCATGATTCCCGAGTGTGAAATAGTAAGGGGTGTTTTTCATGTGTGGCTGGTAGACGCTCAAGCAGCGTGTATCCGCCAATCCGGACGTGAAGCTGGTGTAGATCACATCACCGGAATGAAGCACCAGATCGGGATCGAGACTCTTGACCACGCGCGCAATCTCAAACTGCGCGCTCGATCCCCAGCCGCTGTCGCCGAACACCACGAAGCTCAACGGCCCATCGATTTTCAAAGTGCGAAACGTTTCGACCGGCGAAACCGCCGGCGCACCGCCGTCCGAACTGCTGACGCGATACGAATAGGTCGTGTTCGACGCAAGATTCGTCAGTGTCGCGACGTGAGTTGTCACGAGATTAGTATCGAGCAGGGTGATTCCGGGAGAGCCATCGGGCCCAAACTCGACTCTCGAATCACTCGGCACCGGTGTTTTCCAGATGACCTGGATGTGATTCGTGCTGGCATTCTGGATAAATGGACCGCGTTGAAAGTTCGCCAGGAGTTCAGGTACCAGACTGAAACTAAAGCTGTTCAACGAACTGTTGTGCGCTTGAATGGCCAGGACATTGGCTCCGGTTGCGATCAGATTCGCGAAGGACGTGACATCGATCTCCTCTGCGGCCCCCGCCGAATGCAAGACCGCTGCCGCATCGTAGGGAACAGGACTGCCAGCTGGCCCGGGAAAACCGCGTCGCGCAATCTCGACGCCGTTCAGGTAAGCCACAAATCCATCGTCGTAGTCAACCCGCAGGACCAGCCACTTAACCGTCTCCGGGCGGAGGACCGTGAATTCCTTCCGGAAAAAAACCGAGAGATAGCTCCAGGGAAGATCAGGAAACGTCGTGGCCGCGCCATAAATCGAATACCCGAAACCGGACTGGGCAGTGAGCCAGGCCGAATCATCAAAGCCGATCTGCCGCCATGCGGTGACGGGAGCGGAGGCTTCGTTTGTCCCTTTCAGATAACGCCAGGTTTCGCCGACTCGGACCAGGGCGACTTCATCGGACAACAAGGGGAAGCACCCAAGGAACGCCAGTAACAACACGGTCCGAAACATGTTCGTAGGCTTATGGCTCAGAAGGCGTCACTATACGGTAAAACCGCGAGACCGCAACAGTTGCATCCGAGGCAGTCGCGGTAAAGTTTCCGCTCTGAGCACCCACTTTGGACAGGTTTGTCCACACCGGAGGAAATAAAGAATCCGAGAACTGAACGCTGTAACTATGGTCTGCCATCGCCTGAAAACTTATTTGTCTCTGGTCAGCCGCTGATACTAAATGTATTCTCAAGAAACTCCTTGGATCGCGAGGGTCGATCCCGGCGATGAACTCATCGTAGTTAGACATTCCGTCGCCATCTGCATCCGCATTGGCATCTCCAGCTTCAAAAGGGTTGAGATCAAACGCGAGCTCCCAGGTGTCAGGAATACCATCTCCGTCCGTATCCAGAATAACGGCAACCTGCACTGGAACGCTCGAAAGCGAACCAGTTGAATCCACAACGCTCACTTCGTAAGTACCAGCGTGTTGGGGTTGAGCATTCGCAATTACAAGACTCGCATTTGTTGCTCCAGGAATATTTGCTCCGTTTAGACGCCACTGATATCGGAGGAAATCGCTTGCGCTCGCAACCACTCGTAGGCCGGCTTCATGTCCGGACATTATTGTTGTGGCAGCGGGTTGCTGAACGATGGCCAGATTTGAAATCGGAAGAGAGGGATGGCCGGGGCTCGGACGAGCGGCGATCCAGTTTACCGGATCGTCCCCGAATGCTGACAGATCCAGGCATGTCAGGGAAAATCCAAATCCGTCTGCTCCTGATGGCCACGGAGAATTGTCCGAATACTCTACTTCCTCGGCAAAGGACGTAGGGCGGAGTTCCGTTTATTCCATTGGTAGTTCCGTCCTGAATTGCGGTATCAGGAAAAAGGAGCGAGACTCTTCCGTTGTCGTTGTCCAAATGGCCTGAATACGGACCGACCAGGGTCACTTCTTCTCCGATGCCGTATTTCGCCTTGAACGCTTGCGCCTGGGTTGAATTCACGACGGGGTCGAAACTTACGACAAGCAAATAACCATTGGCGGGGACGTATGTGTTTGCAGGAAAGGAATACTCGACGCTTCCGGAAAGCCTCCAGGTGTTTGTCAGGGCACTCGGGTCAAATAGAGCGACCGCCTGATCTCTCCGGTTGGCTAACTCGATATACTCGTCTTCGCTGTCATTCCAGAAACTGCCGTTCAACTCAATGTCGGGAGGATGGTACATAATCTCACTGATCACCACGGCGGGGATTCTTGGCCCGGCGTTTGTCTGTCCCAAGGTGCTTGAACTTTGGGCAACAAAATGCTCCCGCTTTTCGCTATCCACGTAGCGTCCGAACGAGACTCCTTCGGATTGCGCGCCGAACTTGAACCCGTGAAGATAGCCGGTGAGGTTGGTGTTGAGATCGCCCGAGAAAATGAAAACCTGCTCACCAAGCGAACTGAAACCAAATGGAATTAGCGATTGACTGGACAAATCAAAGGACTGAATCCTGAGAAAACCGCCGGGACCGATAATCGTCCCATTTGGTATTCGAAACTTTTTCGGGATATCAATATCGTCCGTTAAAAACCAGCCGACGACGTCGGCGGGAAATGAGGAAAGGTTTTGCAATTCCACCACATC
>JBDTOW010000411.1:0-4897 GCA_039933075.1 Verrucomicrobiota bacterium
GCGACGTCACTCCGACCGGAGCGGCGCAGGCCATCGACCTCCAAATGGATGGCGCCATCGCTGAATTCAGCCGGCGCCGCATGTTTGGCGGCGAGATCGGAGAGATTTTTATCATCCCCACCGGCAATCATCCGCTTCGTCCCAAGCACATTCTGCTCGCGGGTCTGGGCACGTTCGATCGTTTCACCCGTGATGTCCTCGAACTGGTGGCGGAGAACGTCATACGCACGCTGGTCAGGAGCGGAGTGGATGATTTTGCAACTGTGGTGATGGGCGGTTCCTCGGGCAAGGACATCAGCGTGTCGCTGCAACATATGCTAGCCGGATTCGTCCGTGGCCTCCTGGATGCAGACGAAAGCCACGACTTCCGTCGCGTGACGCTCTGCGAGACAAACCTGGAGCGTTTCAACGAAATGCGGGAACAACTCTACCGGCTCGCCAGCACGGAGCTTTTCGACAAAATCGAAGTAAGTTTTGAGGAGGAGGAATTGCCCGTTCCGCCCGCGATGGCGGCGCAGGCTCGGGGCCTGGGTTCAATGTCAGAAGCGCCCACGTATTTATACGTTCAAGGGGACACCGTCAATGGCAGTGTGGAATTCCAAGCCTCCGTCTTGACCTCCGGTTCTAAAGCCGCGGTTATGACGGGAAGAAAGCTGGTCGCAAACTCTGACCTCACCAAGCTGCTCGCCGAGATTGAACGCCCTGACTTCAAGAAAGCCATCGCACAGTTCGGCGCGAAGGTGAGCGAGTTGGTGCTGAGTCGCGACATCCTGACGGTGCTCGCCACGATGCACGACAAGCATTTGGTAGTAGTTCACGACGCCACAACTTCGCGCGTTCCCTGGGAAACAATGCGCGTGGGGCAGTGGGTTCCAGCGCTGGCGGGCGGGTTAAGCCGCCGTTATTCCGCGGAAAACTTGTCGGTCGCAAAACTACTGGAGCAGAGGAAAAAGAATCCCGTGCTGAAAATTCTCCTCGTTGTCGATCCGACCAGCAATCTCGAAGGCGCGGTAAGGGAAGGTGAGCGCATCAGCAAACTCTTCTCATCTCGGCCGGGATTCACGCTCGTGACACGCTTTCAAGCCCAGGCAACCAAGCAGGTTCTCCTAAAAGATTTTTCGTCAGGCGAGTTCGACGTAATGCATTACGCCGGACATGCGTTCTTCGACGCGGCGAAACCGTCCCGGAGCGGGATTATTTGCGCCGGCAATCAAATACTGAGCGGAGCGGAGCTTGTTTCGCTCGCCCGGCTTCCCAACCTCGTGTTTTTCAATGCGTGCGAGAGCGGCAGGACTCGAAAGGCCAAAGCTGACAAGCCAGTCCGAAAACGTATCGAAGAAAACATCGGCCTGGCTGAAGCGTATCTGCGCGGCGGGGTAGCCAACTACATCGGCACGTACTGGCCGGTCAATGACGCAGCCGCCATGACCTTTGCCGAGGAATTCTATATGAATGTGATTAATGGTATCCCGCTCGGCCAGGCCCTCCTCCTGGGCCGGCAAAAGGTTGAGGCGCTTGGGTCGGTGGATTGGGCCGATTACGTTCATTACGGAAGCGCCGACTTTCTCCTCAAAGAGAAATCATGAAGGTAAAATGGCTGTTGAATTGACCGACGCATTTTTTGCCAGGATTGCCGGGTGGGAAGCAATGAAGCGGGCGCGGGCCTATCTGGCTCAGTCGCAGGTGCTGAGTTCAAACTGGACGCCTCCGGTGCTCAAAGGCGTCGTGCAGGCGGGAGAGGTTTCGTTTCGGGCCGGGTTGGCGATTAAGGGCCAGAGCGATATTGAGAACCTTTGCCATTGTCGGGATTCGCGGCAATGGGGAACGATTTGCGCGCACTCGGTCGCAATCGGCTTGCATCATTTGCAAGGATTGCAGCCGCCGTCGCCGCCGCCATTCGGAACCAAAGACTCAGCCGTAAAAAGTACGGCTCTGCCGAAGAACTCGCGGCCGCCTCTGCTCCGCGCCGATTCCGGCGAACCGCTCGAACTCCACGTCATTCTTCCGCCCAACTTCGAGCAAGCTGTCGCGCGTGGCAAAATAATGATTTTCTGCGAGGGGCAGTGGCGTGGCGGACGCTCGCCCTTGAACGGTCTGCCGAAATCCCAGGCGTTCGCTCTCTCGGCGGCCGACGCGGTGTTGCTCGACCGGGTCGAACCGCCGGCGTTGTTGGCGCTCGATGCGAAGGAGTTTGTCGCGCTTCTGCCGGCATTGGCGGAACATCCGCGCGTGACGCTGGGCAAGTCTTCTCCGGTCACCATCACGAAAACGCCGTGGCCGCTCGCATTGACGGCGAACTTGAAACCGAGCGGAGAAATTGAACTGGCGCTAAAGGACAAAGCCGCGCTGCCTGCCTTGATCGAAGGCGAATGGGTCTTCGCCAAGCAAAAGTTGCAACCGCTCGGCCTCTCCAAGGGGTTCGCCGAAGTTTTGCGCGGGCCGGTGCAGGTGACCCGGGCGCAGATCCCACAGTTCCTGTCCCAAGACTGGCCACGTTTACATGCGAGTGGCAACATCGAGGCGAATTTTCAGCTCACGGATTTCACGTTGGAGCCGCAAGCGCCGATCTTTCTGCTCGAACTCAAGGGTGGCCTGGCCCAACTCAGCGCGCTGCTGCAATGTCGTTACGGCCAGCGCATCATGACCCTTGGAGTGACCGCGCGGGATGAGGACTTGTGGCTGCCCGATCCGATTTCGCTCACCCGCTACTCCACGCGCGACTTTGCCGCGGAGCGCGCCGCATTGGCAAGATTGCAGCGCGTCGGATTCAACGGTCCGGACGCGAAAGGCAATCTCCAGTTGCACGGCCAGGACCGCGTGTTGAATTTTTTCGCGCGCGAATTTCCACGTCTCCAGCACGAGTGGCAGGTGACGCTGGAGGAACGCCTCGAACGGAGCACGGCGCAGAACTTCGAACGCGTCGAGCCGCAGTTTCAAATTACGTCGAGCGGCGTGCAATGGTTCGATCTCGGCGTCTCGTTTTCCACGAAGGGCGGCGAAAAGTTTTCCGCGGCGGACATTCAGCGGCTGCTGCTTTCCGGGCAGAGCCACACGCGGCTGCGCAATGGGAAGTTCGGCATCATCGACACTGGCGCGGTCGAGGAACTGCAGGAAGTGCTGCTCGATTGTTCGCCAACGCAGCACGAGCAAGGCTACCGGGTGAACAACACTCAGGCGGGCTTTCTGGAAGCAACGTTACGGCAGCATCCGGATTGGCCGGTACAGGCGCCAACCGCGTGGCGGGCGCGGGCAAAACAGCAGAGCGGTGAGGCAAAACTCGAATGCCCCCCGCTCGGCGATCTGGCGAACGTGCTGCGCCCTTATCAAAAGCAGGGTGTCGCCTGGCTGCATTTTCTCGGCGTGAACGGCTTCGGCGGCATCCTCGCGGACGAGATGGGATTGGGGAAAACGCTACAAACGCTCGCCTACTTGCGGTTCATCCGGCAAACGAAGCCGGACGTTGCGCCAGTGTTGATCGTCTGCCCGACAAGCCTGGTTTTCAATTGGGCATCCGAGGCGAAGAAGTTCACCCCGAGCCTGCGCCTGCTCGCCTTGCAGGGAACGGAGCGGCACGGGTTGTTCGAGCAGATTCCGCAAAGCGACCTCGTGGTGACGAGTTACGCGCTCATTCGCCGCGACGCGGAGCGGTATCGTGCGCTGGAGTTCGACACGGTGGTGCTCGACGAGGCGCAACATATCAAGAATCGCCAGACCCAAAACGCCCAGGCGGTGAAAGCCGTCCGGGCACGGCATCGGCTCGTGCTCACCGGCACTCCGCTCGAAAACTCGGTGCTCGATCTCTGGTCAATTTTTGACTTCCTCATGCCTGGCTATTTAGGGACGGCACAGGATTTTCGTGAACGGTACGAACTGCCGATCACGCGCGAGAAAAGTGTTGAAGCGCAGACCCGTTTGGCGCGCCGCCTGCAACCGTTCATTCTGCGGCGACTCAAGCGCGACGTCGCACAGGATCTGCCAGCACGGCTGGAACAAGTCTCGTTCTGCGAACTGAACGAGGAACAGCGCGCGGTCTATCAGCAAGTGATCGAGGCGAGCCGCAAGGAAGTAAACGACGCGGTGGGGACACAGGGATTGGCGAAGAGCCGGATGGTCATTCTCACGGCGTTGCTGCGTCTGCGACAAGTTTGCTGTGACTTGCGGTTGTTGAAGCTTCGTCCGTCAGCGGAAGGAAGCCCCGCGACCAACGAACCGACGCTTTCCACGGAGCCAGCAGTGAACAAAAACGCTGCGCCGTCGGGCAAACTTGAACTGTTCAATGAACTGCTGGAGGAAGTAATCGACGGCGGACATCGCGTGCTGGTTTTCAGCCAGTTCGTGAGCATGCTGACCTTGCTGCGCGAACAACTCGCGGCGGGCGGCATCGAGTATTGCTACCTCGACGGCTCGACGACGAATCGCGGCGAGGTGGTCGAACGTTTTCAGCAAAGCAATTCCATCCCCGTGTTCCTCATCAGCCTCAAGGCGGGCGGGGTCGGTTTGAACCTCACCGGCGCGGATACCGTGGTTCATTTTGACCCCTGGTGGAATCCGGCGGTGGAAGATCAGGCAACGGACCGCGCCCACCGCATTGGCCAGACCCGCGTCGTGACGAGTTACAAACTCATCACGCGCGACACGGTCGAAGAAAAAATCCTCGCGTTGCAAGCACGCAAGCGCGAGATCATCCACGCGACTCTCGACGGCGAAGAACAACTGGCAAAAGCGCTGACGTGGGAGGAGATCCAGGACTTGTTCGCGTGAGTGAGATCGTTTCGAAGGATCCAAAGGGTTGGACGAACCAGCATCTTTTCAGGCGCCGGCAGCCAGGTTGTGCAGGCGCACAACTCCTGACCCCGTGCGGAAAGTATTGTATAGAAGCGGAAAGAGCATGACCCCT
>JBDTOW010000412.1:0-4896 GCA_039933075.1 Verrucomicrobiota bacterium
TGCAGCGCACCATCAACGCGCTGTTGCGCGAAGGCTACGGTGTCCTTGGCGTCTTCATGCCGCACATGCGACCGGACGATTGCACCGGCGGCCACGACGCCATGTTTCAGATGAAAACCACCGGCAGCCCCCTTAAATATTTCCTGGAACCGACGGCGATCAGCTTGAACCACCTCAAAACCCGCAGCCGCGCCGGCCGCTTCCCGCACTACCGCGCCTTTCACATGACCGGGCTTTCCGGCGGCGGATGGGCAACGACGGTTTACGCTGCGATTGACCCGACCATCCGTTGCAGCTTTCCTGTGGCGGGCACGATTCCTCTTTACTTGCGCACGGGCGGTTCCGTTGGCGATCTCGAGCAGTTCGAACCTTCCTTCTACCGCATCGCCGGTTACCCGGATCTTTACATTCTTGGTGCGCACGGCCGCGGCCGCAAACAGGTGCAAATCCTGGTCCGGCGCGACGACTGTTGTTTCGGCCAGGCGCAACACGACGCAAAATCATCGGGCATGGCCTACGCCGATGCGATGCGGGAATATGAAGCACGCGTCCGGGCGGCACTCGAGGAAATTGGCAAAAGCTCTTTCCGCCTGGAACTCGACGAAACCGCGCCCAGCCATATGATCTCGCATCACGCCATCGAGCAGGTGCTTCTACCAGAGCTGCGGAAGGCCCGGTGAGCGGCAGACTGATTTGGCGTCATCAAACTCCGTTGATTGAATCATTGTGATGCGAGCGGCCAGCGCACTTTTTCTTTGACAACCTCGCGCGTTAGGAGTTGGTTCCGTCCACGCATCCATGCACTTAACACTTCATTTTTTACTTGGCGCCGCCCTGGCGGCTGCTTTCGGTGTCCACGCCGAACCGATCCCCGATCAATTCAAGCAGGGCGGCTTTGCCATCGGCTGCCAGGCTTATTCGTTCAATCACTTCACCGTCTTTGAAGCCATCGAGAAAACCGCTGAGACCGGCAGCAAAGTCATCGAGTTTGGCACTGGCCAGAAGCTCAGCAAAGCCGAGCCGAATGTCAGTTGGAACCACAACGCCAGCGATGAAGTGATCGCCAAAGTCCAGGCCAAGCTCAAAGTGCACGGGATTAAGGCCGTGAATTATGGTGTGGTCGGAGGCAAGGATGAAGCGGAGTGGCGGAAAATCTTTGAGTTCGCCAGGAAACTCGGCCTTTACGGCATCACCACGGAGGACACCAGCAAGCTCGACGTCATCGAACCGCTGGTGAAGGAGTTCGACATCCGCGTCGGCATCCACGATCACCCGCGCCAGCCTAATAACCCAAGCTACAAAGTCTGGGATCCGCACTACATCGTTGAGCTCACCAGGAATCGGGACGCCCGCATCGGTGCCTGCGCCGACACCGGTCACTGGCAGACCAGCGGCCTGGACCCGGTCTATTGCATTCGGGTGCTCAAGGGCCGGGTTATCAGCAGCCACCTTAAGGACAAAACCGACTTCGGTCCGATGGGCCATGACGTGCCCTACGGGACGGGAGTTGGTCGCATCGGCAAGGTCCTTGACGAACTGAAGCAGCAGGGTTTTGAGGGCAACATCTCCATCGAATACGAGTACAACTGGGACCACAGCGTGCCGGAAATAAAGCAGTGTGTTGATTTCGTGCGCGAGCACAATAAGTAACGAGTTTCCTGGATCTCAGACGCAGCCACCTGAGCAGGCGGTGGGATGGACTACAATCCGACTGATATCCGAAGGCGTAGCGCAGGTTTCCAAACCTGCTGTGTCGCCGACTTCCAAGTCGGCAGAGCGTCGTCAAACCCGGCCGCGTGGAGTTATTCAACGCGTCCGCAGGCTGGAAGCCCTGCGACACAGCAGGTTTGGAAACCTGCGCTACGAGAATCAGCCGCCCCCCGACGGTGGAGTCTAAGTTGCGCACTTATCCGTAAGGCCCCGTATCAGACCAGCTCAACGCGAATTGCGTACGAGCTCTTGACGATTGCACCTGGACCCCGCGTCTGTAAGATGCGCACATGATCAGACTCTGGGCTGTGCAAGAATAAACTCGGTTTTTCGTCCAAAGCCCTACATTCATGAATTCCCCAACGCCCTCCCTGTTGTCGGCCAATGAGCTATTCCTTGCCTACGGACATCAGCGCCTGCTGGAGGGGGTGACGCTCTCGGTCGCGCCGAGAGAAAAGGTGGGATTGGTTGGACGAAACGGCTCCGGGAAGACCAGCCTTTTAAAGATTTTGACCGGCGAAGTCACCGCGGATGCGGGAGAGATCTCCCGGCGGCGCGGGTTGCGCGTCGGATATTTGCCCCAGGAATTCGAACTCGACGGTGGGAAAACCGTTCGGGAAAACATCGAGGATGGCGCAGCGGATTTGGTGGAGTGGGTAAGGCGCTATGAGGCCGGACACAACAGCGATAGCGAAATGGCGGAATTACTGGAAAAGATCCAAGCCGCGGAGGGCTGGGATTTACAGGCGCGGATCAGGGCGGATGCTTCCGCTCTGTGTGCTCCGCCTCTCGAGGCCTTGGTGGGTCCACTTTCCGGAGGAGAGAAGCGCCGTGTCGCGCTCTGCCGGGCGTTGGCGGCGCAGCCAGACCTGCTGCTTCTCGATGAGCCGACAAACCACTTGGATTCGGAGTCCATCCGCTGGCTGGAGGATTTCTTGCGCACCTTTCCGGGAGCGGTGATTTTCGTCACGCATGACCGTTATTTCCTCGACGTGATCGCGACTCGAATCGTCGAGCTATCCGATGGCCGGTGTTTTTCGCACCCGGGCAATTACACGCGATATCTCGAATCGAAGGCGGTTCGGCAGCAGATTTCCGAGCAGTCGGAGCGCCGCCGGCAACGTTTTTTACGCGTCGAGTTGGAGTGGGTGCGGGCGGGAGTGCGGGCGCAGCGATCGAAAGCACGCCATCGGCTTGACACATTCTACCAGGTCGAGGGGCTCGAGGCGCCACCGGAAGAGCGTGAGATGGACCTGTTGATTCCACCCGCGCGGGAGATGGGCAACACCGCTGTGGAACTGGTGAACGCAGGCGCTAAAGTCGGCGAGGGCGAAAGCCAGCGCTGGCTGTTCCGCGGTCTGTCACTGTCCTTGCAACCGGGCCAGTGTACGGGCGTGGTGGGACGCAACGGAGTTGGAAAGACGACGCTGTTACGTTTGTGCCTGGGTGAACGGCCTTCGGACGAGGGGATTGTGAAGATCGGGAAAAAAGTGACGTTCAACTATATCGATCAAACCCGTATTCAACTCAACGGCACAAAAACCGTTCTGGAAGAGGTGGCTGATGGCGCTGAAACCGTGCTTTTTGGCGACCAGAGGCTAAGCGCACGCTCTTACCTGCGACGGTTCCTTTTTGCCGATGAGCGCGTGAACGAACGCGTGGACCGCCTCTCCGGCGGGGAACGCGCGCGGCTGATCCTGGCCAAGGTGCTGCGTCGTGGCGGAAACGTGGTGGTGCTGGATGAGCCGACCAATGATCTGGACTTGCCGAGCTTGCGAATGCTCGAGGAAGCATTGGCGGATTTTGATGGCAGCGTGCTGGTGGTGAGTCACGACCGCTACTTTCTTGATCGTATCTGCGACCAAATCGTGGCTTTCGAAGACTCCGGCCTGTTCGTACAGCCAGGCAACTATTCCTATTACCTCGAGAAAAAGAAGGAAAGGGATAAGCGCGAACAGATCGCGTCGGGAACCCCCGCCAAATCTCGCGAACGTGAGTTGGAAACCGTGACCTCGAATCGGCCCCGGGCTCGCAAGCTCACCTTCAAAGAACGGCGAGAACTGGAGGAGATGGAGGTGACGATTCTAACCGTCGAGACCCGACTGAAAGAAATTGAAAGCACGTTAAATGATCCCACCTTTTACAGCACGCGTTCGCGGGAAGCGCCTGGCCTCGTGGCCGATCTTCAAGCAGCGAAGGACGAGGTCGCCAGACTCTACGCGCGATGGGAGGAATTGGAACGGATGGGCAAGTGACCGCATCATAGGCGCGATTCGCCCTCCTTGAAATCGGGCGCGGTGGCTGGCGGTCAGCCAGCGCGAAAACTCGCTGCGACCCTTTGGCGAGGCAGTGTCGGAGTCCGACGCTTGGCAGCGGTTAGTCGCGCTCCAAAGTGAAGATTCGCTCCGGTGCCTTCTTGATCAGTTCCACGTGCGTGTCGACAAATACCGCGACGGCGCGTCCCTTCGGACGCTTTTGTCCGGCGACCCCGCGATCGGTCTCGGAACTTTTTTCATTGCCGCCGCTGTGACGGTAGCAGACGTTGCCGCCGCCGTCCGGATAAAGGCAGGCGTCCCATCCGTCGGTGTCGGCGTAAAGGAGAGTGCCGGTGATATCCTGTACCTGCCTGGAGCCGATGTCTTTTCGCCCGTTATTGATGTGCCCGTTCTGAGCATAAGAGAGGAAGCCCCAGAAGCCGCCTTCCCGCAATCCGCTGCCGAGATTTTCATCCTTCTGCGCCTTTTGGATGCTCGAAGGACAAACAAAAACGCCTTTGCCTGAAACGTTGACCTTCTTGCCGAGATACGGCTGAAGCTGTCGATACCAAATTGGCGGGACAGGCAGAGCGAGGTCCGCGGAGGGGGGCCAGCCAATCGGGTAAACCTGGTAGTCTTCGTCATAGAGCATTGCAGCAAGACCGAGTTGGCGAAGGTTGCTGGTACACTTGGCCGATTTGCCTTTGTCGCGGGCGCGGGCCAACGTGGGCAACAGCATGCTGGCAAGGACGGCGATGATGGCGATCACCACCAGAAGCTCGATTAGCGTAAAGCCCGCTTCATCGTGCCGCGCCGGGTTCTGAGTACAAGCCTCGTTCATCCCAAATTCCAAAATCGGTAGGGACGCCGCGCCGCGGTGTCCCCGCGGCCAAACGGCGCGGAACGAGCGGCAGAGCACGCTAGATCCTCG